>CACBQR010000065.1 GCA_902541435.1 uncultured Alphaproteobacteria bacterium | reverse complement strand
AGTACTGGTTCGCTTGGGCATGGCCTCCCTTTAGCAGCAGGAATGGCAAATAGTCTTTTAAAGAAATTTAAAAATTCAGCCCCACAAGTAATTTGTTTAATTGGAGATCAAGAAGCTAATGAAGGGACGACTTGGGAAAGTTTACTTTATGTTAATTCAAGAAATTTACATAACTTAACTATAATAATAGACTCAAATAATTCAGGAACGAGATCATTACCATATAAAAATATAAAAAAACTTGTTAGTGGGTTTGGTATTTATGTTGATCAAGTAGACGGGCACTGCATTAAATCTATGTACGAAAAATTTCTTCACCATAAAAAAATCAAAAGACCTAAAATATTAATAGCTAATACTATTAAGGGAAAAGGAGTAAAAATTATGGAAAATAATCCTGAATGGCATCATAAAGTTCCAACAACTAATCAAATCAATGATTTTTTTAAAGATTTAAAATGAGATCAATTTTTCCAGAGATAGTTGAAGAAAGCATTAAAATTAATAAAAATATATATGTAATTCTTGGAGATATTGGGGTTTATTCGTTTCGAAAAATTTTTAAAAAATTTCCTAATAATATTGAAAACATTGGTCTCATTGAACAATCAATGATTGGTATAGCGGCAGGTATGTCTATCTGTGGCCATATACCAGTAGTACATACAATAGCTCCATTTCTTGTTGAAAGAGCATATGAACAATTAAAAATTGATTTTGGTTATCAAAATTTAAGAGGAAATTTTATTACCGTTGGAGGTGCTTTCGATTATTCAGGGCTTGGTTCAACACATCATTGTCCTGCTGATATCAATTTAATTAGTTCTATTCCAAACTTTGAATGTATTATTCCTGGTCATCCAGAAG
This sequence comes from uncultured Alphaproteobacteria bacterium, assembly GCA_902541435.1. Classification (GTDB taxonomy): domain Bacteria; phylum Pseudomonadota; class Alphaproteobacteria; order HIMB59; genus CACPNW01. The sequence continues at coordinate 1,178 of CACBQR010000065.1, read as the reverse complement.
AATTTAAAATTTTATTTAATGAAACAGTAAATAACCTTAACCCAACTTATATAAGATTATCAGGATCATCAAACAAAAATAAAATTAATGTAAAATTTGGCAAAGCAAATATGATTAAAAATGACGGTGATCTCGTAATAATTGCAATAGGTGATATGTTGCAAGATGTAATTGAAGCAACAATAAATTTACCAGTTACAATACTTTATTACACAACTTTAAAACCATTTGATTACAGTTTACTTTCAAAATATTTAGATAAAAAAATAGTAATTGTAGGAAGTATGTATTCTGGATCAATTGAAAATGAGATTATAAAAAATATTAAATTTAAACCAAGTATGATTGATTCAATAAGTATACCTATTAATTTTATTCATAATTATGGGACTAAAGGTGAAATTAAAAAACTATTGGGTCTCGAAAAAAAACAAATAAGAAAAAAAATATTAAGATTATTAAAAAAAGATGCGTAATTTTGATTATTTTAATACTTTTTTTAAAAACAAAAAAATTCTTATTACTGGAGCTAATGGAGTTATAGGAATAGGTATTACAAATTTTTTTGAAAGATTAATTTTAAATAATTGTAAATTAAAACTATTATTAATTTCAAAATCTGAACTAACTATTAAAAGAAACAAAAAGATTGGTTTTAAAAAACTTGATTTAACGTCAGATAATTTCTCTAAAAATCTTTCTACATTTGATTACATATTTCATTGTGCTGGATATGGTCAACCAAATAAGTTTTTAGAAAAACCATTAGATACAGTTTTAATAAATACAAATGCTCTTATTAAGTTATCGGAAAAAATAAATAAAACTGGATCTTTAATTTATTTCAGTTCAAGTGAAGTATATAACGGTCTTTCTGGAAATAATCATAATGAAACTCAAATTGGAACACTAAATACAACAAACGCAAGGTCCAGCTATATTGAAAGTAAAAGATGTGGAGAAGCCATAATCAATTCACTAAAAAATATAAGAGCAATATCTATCAGAATAGCGCTAGCATATGGACCCGGTGCTAAAATAAATGATGAAAGAGTGTTAAATCAATTTATAATTTCATCAATTAAAAATAAAAAAATTTCAATGTTGGATGATGGAAAAAAAATCAGAAGCTATATTTTTATTGAAGATGCAGTAAATATGATAATCAATATATCCAT
>CACBQR010000064.1 GCA_902541435.1 uncultured Alphaproteobacteria bacterium | reverse complement strand
AAAATTTAAATCAAACTTTGCTACATTAAACGATTTATTTGACGGAAAGAGTGTTGTAGATCAGACGCTAACAACTTTTTTTAAATCACCAAAAAGCTATACAGGGGAGGATATGGTGGAAATATCTTGCCATGGAAGTATTTCTGTAATTAACAAAATAACTAAAATCCTATTAAAAAAACAGATTAGACTTGCTGAACCTGGAGAGTTTACCAAAAGGGCTCTAATGAATGATAAGCTAAGTGTTTTAGAAGCTGAAACAATAAATGATTTAGTTAATGCAGAAACTGAAAATCAAAGGAAGACAGCTATTGGTAACTTAAGTGGAAATTTAGATAAATTAGTTAATGAAATATCAAATAAACAAAAAAAACTTCTAGCAGATATAGAGGCTATAATTGATTTCGCTGATGAAGACCTTCCTAAAGAAATATATAAAAACATAAAAGAACAAAATAAGAACATATATAAACAAATTGAAAATATTATCGAAAGATCAACTTTATCTAGACAAATTTATAACGGTTTTAAAATAACTATTATTGGAAAACCAAACACAGGAAAATCTTCTTTTATTAATTATATTAATAACAAGGAGGTTTCTATAGTTACTAATATACCAGGAACTACAACAGATTTAGTAAGCTCCACCCTAGATATACAAGGAGATAAATATACATTTATTGATACTGCTGGAATAAGAAAATATAAGAATTTAATTGAAAAAATAGGTATTGAAAGATCCTTAGAGAGCGCTGAAAAGTCTGATTTAAATATAGTTTTTCTCAAAAACAATGAAAAGAAGGATTACAGTAAAATTAAATCAAAAATATTTGTTAAATCAAAATATGATAAAAATAAAAAGAAAATTAGTGGGGTACACAGCATTTCATCAGTATCAGGTTATGGAATTGAGCCTCTTATTAAAACTATATCTTCAAAATTAAAGAAAAAACCAATTTCTGGGCCAGTCTTTTCACGTGAAAGACACATGCAAAGTCTAAAGAAATCTCTTGTACTAATTAAAAGTTTAGATTTAAAAGAAATAGATATTGCTGCTGAAAATGTTAGAAGATCAATTATGTATATAGATGGAATTAATCAAAAATTTGATATTGAGAAAATTTTAGATATAATATTTAGTGATTTTTGCATAGGTAAGTAATTTCACGTGAAAAGAGACATGGGCAATAAATTTGATGTAATAGTAATTGGTGGGGGGCATGCAGGCGTAGAAGCAGCATGCTCATCTGCAAGAACCGGATCAAAAACAGCTTTAATTACCCATAAAGTTGATAAAATAGGGGAAATGTCATGTAATCCTGCAATTGGGGGTCTTGGAAAAGGGCATCTTGTAAAGGAAATAGATGCTTTAGATGGAATCATGGCCAAAGCCACAGATAGATCCTGTATACAATTTAGAATGTTAAACTCCAGCAGAGGTGCTGCTGTAAGAGGCCCAAGGGCACAAACTGACCGTATTTTATATAAAAATGCCATAAATGAGCTCGTTTCTGAGCAAAAAAATCTTAAAATTATTGAGAGTTCAGTAGAAGATTTAATTATTTTAAATAAACAGGTAAATGGAGTTGTTTTAGGTGACAACAAAAAAATATCATGCAAATCTGTGGTTTTAACTACAGGTACTTTCTTACAAGGGTTAATAAGAATAGGCTCTGAGAAGCAAGAAGCCGGAAGAGTTGGTGATAAGCCATCAATAAAGCTTGCAAAAAGGCTTAAAGAGCTAAAGTTTTCAATAGGTAGATTGAAAACAGGAACCCCCCCAAGATTACTTAAAAAAACTATAAATTTCAATGACTTAGAAGAACAACACCCAGATAAAAAACCCGTACCATTTTCTTTTATCAACAGAGATATCCACATTCCTCAAATATCTTGTTTTATTACTCATACTAATAAAAATACCCATGAAATAATCGCTCAGAACCTCAACCTATCACCGATGTATTCGGGAGAAATACAATCAATGGGAGCTAGGTATTGCCCATCTATTGAAGATAAAATTAATAAATTTAAAAATAAGTCA
>CACBQR010000063.1 GCA_902541435.1 uncultured Alphaproteobacteria bacterium | reverse complement strand
ATAAAAATAAAATAAATTATCCGTGGTCTGATGATTTAGCATCTAAGAGGTTAATAAATCTTATTTATAATTATGAGTATATAAAATCTTCATCAAAAATTAGTGATCAAAAAAAACTTGATGCAATTATATTTTTTCATATTCAAAGAAACCTTTTTGATTTTAATATAAAAAAATTTAATGCATTAACTTCATTTGATATTGTTGCTTTTTTATTATCTTCTTTCATTTTAAATAAAATTACAGATAGGAAAATTAATTTCGTAAAATATGTATTAGAATCACAAATTGATAAACTAGGCATGCATAAAAGTTATAATATTTTAGAACACACAAAGTTTATAAGTAATCTTAATGAAATAAAAAATATTTTCTTATTTTTTAATATTGCACAATCAAAATTACTAGATGATTTAATATTAAAAATGAGCTCAACTTTAAATCAATACTTTCATGATGATGGTACGTTGCCACTATTTAATGGAACAAATAATGTTTATACAAATATTATAAATGAGTCAGTTAATAAAGAAAATTACTTTAGGAAAAGAGATTTCACAAATATTAATAATGGAATTGCATTTTATTCTGATAAAAATAAAAGGGTTTTCTTTGATGTTGTGCAGCCAAATAAAGATAGAATTAGTTCTAATCTAAATGCAGGTACTTTATCATTTGAGATAAGTGGGTATGGAGAAAAAATTTTTACCAATTGTGGTGCATCTGAAAGTCTTGGAAAAAACCCAGAATATTTACGGTATAGTGCAGCACACTCAACTATAATTTTACAAAATACAAATATAAGTGAAATTAGAGAGGGAAGTCCTCATACAAAATTTCCACAATCAGTCTCTTTCAGAAGAGAAACTAGCGATGATTTTGAAATATTTGAAGGCTCTCATAATGGTTATTTAAGAAAATTTAACAAAATTATTAAAAGAAAATTAATTATCTCTAAAAATAATGACAGAATAGATGGTGAAGATAGTATAATTTTATATAAGAATACAGATAGTAGGTTAATTTACCATATAAGATTTCATATGGTTGATGAAATTACATTTAATTTTACAAATAATAAAAAAAATATAATTTTAAAAACTAAATTGAACAACATTTGGCTATTCAAAAGTGATATGGAATTAATAGTAGAAGATAGTATATTAGTTGATAATAATACTATCAAACCAACAAAACAAATTGTCATGAAAGGAATAGTTTCAGACAAAAAAATAATTAAAAAATGGTCATTGGAAAAAATATAAAGAAATTTGCCTTAATATCTGTTTATGACAAATCAAATATAAAATATTTGTGTTCAAACTTAAGTGAATTTAATTATAATTTTATATCTAGTGGATCTACAGGTAAAAAAATACGATCTATGGGTTTTAAATGTACAGATATTAGTAGATTAACTAAAAATAAAGAGATGTTTGGTGGGAGAGTTAAAACTTTAAATTCATTAATTTATAGTTCATTATTATATGTAAGAGATAATAAATTACACTCTAAACAATTTTTATCTTTAAATTTTCCACAAATAGATATTGTGGTTGTAAATTTATATCCATTTGAAAACGAATATAAAAAAGGCACAAATGATCAATTAATAGAGATGGTTGATATAGGTGGACCAAGTCTACTACGTGCAGCTAGTAAAAATTATAAATATATTACACCCATGATTGATACAAAAGATTATTCTAAATTAGTTACTAATTTAAAAAAGAATAAAGGTGAAACAGATATATATTTTAGAAAAAAAATGGCACTTAAAGTTTTTAAAGAAACTTCAAGATATGATGAAATAATTTCTAATTGGTTTGATGAAAGCAATTAAAAGAAAAAAACTTAGATACGGTGAGAATCCTAATCAGGACTCTTTTCTGATTAATAACAAAAAAAAATCAATCTTTGATTTTCAAATTAATGGCAAGGAGATTAGCTATAATAATATTACTGATCTGGATAGTGGTCTAAGGTGTTTGAGTGAATTTAGTGAGCCAACATCAATTATTGTAAAGCATACTAATGCATGTGGAGTAGCATCTGCAAAGAACATAAATGAGGCATTTAAAAAATCATATGAAAGTGACCCTAAAAGTGCCTTTGGGGGTATAATTATTTTAAATAGAAAGGTAAATTTAAATCTAGCAAAAGAAATAGTCAGAAATTTTTATGAGATGGTTGCTGCATTAGACTTTGAAAAAGAAGCTTTAAATTTATTAAAAATAAAAAAAAATTTAATT
>CACBQR010000062.1 GCA_902541435.1 uncultured Alphaproteobacteria bacterium | reverse complement strand
CAAATGCTTCTAGTCCTCCAATGCGTGTACAATTAATTATATATTTTGCTCCCTCTAATGCTTTTTTTCTATCGGTTGATTGTTCAATAGTTGCAGGAAGATTATTAGCATCAATATCTTTTTGGATAAGTTTTGAAACAAAATCTAAATTTTTTTCAGAAATATCGTGAAAAAAAAAATTTGTATCATGAAATTCAGGAACCTTTAGCAGATCTCTTACTAATGTTTGAGTAAATCCTATACTTCCAGCTCCAATAAAACTAACTTTCATATTTATATATCCTATACTCCCTAATATTTATTGACAATATTTAATTTATCAAAGAAATTAAAGTTTATTTATATGAGTGACATAAAGGAATTCATCTCAAATGGCTTTGTCCTAAAGAAAAAACTCTTTTCTAATGAAGAAATCAATAAATTAAATCAATATATAGCCATTAGAAAAGATAAAGAAGAAAGTGCAAGAGAGACTAATACTTCAACTGGAAAATTAACAATGACAATGTGGAATCATCCTTCAGAAGATTTATTTGGAAAATTCTCTACTAATGAAAGAATAGTCAAACCAATGGAAATATTCTTAAATGATGAAGTTTATCATTATCATTCTAAAATAATTTGGAAAAATCCAGGTGATGGTGGATTTGATTGGCATCAAGATTATGGTTATTGGTATCACAATGCTTGTCTTTATCCAGATATGGCATCATGTTTTATAATGATAGATAAAGCAAATAAAGAAAATGGTTGCCTTAAAGTATTAAAGGGTTCTCATCGTGTTGGAAGAATTAGCCATGAACGATCAGACACACCTGAACAAACGGCAGATAATGAAAGAATAAGAGAATTAGAAAAAAGACATGAGTCTGTTTATATTGAAGCAGAACCAGGAGATGCATTATTCTTTCATGCAAATCTATTGCACTCTTCTGATGCAAATAAATCACAAAATTCTAGAAGAACATTAATAGTGTGCTTTAATACTAAATCCAATAATCCTTATAAAGAAATTGGACATGCTTCTTATAACCAGTTAAAAGTAGCAAATCATAATTCAATTATGGAGTATCAAATTGACTAAACTCACAATCATTGGTGCTGGTAGCGCAGTATTTACCAAAAATATTTTTACAGATTTAATGTTCATTGATAATTTTAAAAAAATGGATATTGCACTTGTAGATATTGATGAAAAAAGATTAAAAATATCACATGAATTATTAGATGTAATTGCAAAAAAGTTAAATGCATCTCCTAATATAAAATCATACACTAATAGAAAAGAAGCTTTAGCAGGTTCTGATTTTGTTCAGTCAACTATCCAGGTAGGTGGATACAAACCATCAACAGTAATCGATTTTGATATTCCAAATCAATTTGGGTTAAAACAGACAATAGCTGATACCCTTGGTATTGGTGGAATTATGAGAGGTCTTAGAACCATTCCCGTTTTAGTAGATATTGGTAAAGACATAATGGATCTTTGTCCAAATTCTTTATGGTTACAATATGTAAACCCAATGTGTTCAAACATGATAGCAATAAATAATGCTTGCCCTGGAATTAAATCTATAGGACTTTGTCATTCTGTACAAGGAACTGCAGAAATGCTTGCCAGAGATTTAAATGAAAAAATTGAGGATATTGATTATCTATGTGCTGGAATTAACCACATGGCTTTCTATAAAAAGTTTACAAAAAAGAATGGCAATGGTGGAGAAGATCTTTACCCAAAATTAAAAAAATTAGCTGATGATATTGTTAATGATAAAATAACATCAACTAGAAGTATAGGTAAAGATAGTGAATCAGATAAAGTACTACATGAAAAAGTAAGATACGAAATTTTAAAACGATTTGGTTATTTTGTTACAGAGTCTAGCGAACATTTTGCTGAATACGTTCCATGGTTCATAAAGCAGAACAGACAAGATTTAATTGATCAATATAAAATTCCCATAGAAGAATACATTGATAGATGTGAAAATAATATCAAGCTTTGGGATGACTTGGAAAAAGATATGACGCCCATACATAATCAACCTCTAAAAAGAGGTAAGGAATATGCATCATACATAATGGATGCTGTAGCAAACAACAATGAAGTAACAATTAATGGTAATGTGATGAATGATGGATATATTGATAATTTACCATCAAATTGTTGTGTCGAAGTTCCTTGTTTAATTAATTCAAAAGGTAATCAACCGCAAAAAACTGGTCGCTTACCAGAGCATTTAGCAGCTTTAATGAGAACTAATATAAATGTTCAAATATTGACTGCTGAAGCT
>CACBQR010000061.1 GCA_902541435.1 uncultured Alphaproteobacteria bacterium | reverse complement strand
TGCAGTTCCTACGACAGAATATGCAATGAGTTGTGGAATATGAGATGTCATAGCTAGTACTCTGTCATGACGTTTAGGTTCCATGATTTCTATATTCATTCCGAATGACTCCCAAATATCTGAAACTGATCTTGTTATCTCACTCTGAGTTTCTGTTGGGGTCAAAATACAATACCTATTCTCAAACAGCTTTGCGAAACCAAATTCTGGTCCACTTTTCTCTAATCCAGCAATAGGGTGGGCAGGAACAAATAAAATTTTTTTATTATTAATTGATTCTTTAAAATCTTCTATAACACTTACTTTTGTTGAACCAACATCTGTTACTAGTGTTGTTTCATTAACATAGCTATTCAATTGCTTAAATATATCCCTATATGAACTCAAAGGCGTACAAATAAAAATAATATCAAATTGTTGATTATATTTATTTAAATCACTCTCTATTACATCCACAAGATTTAAATTTTTTGAAATATTTATTACCTCACTGTCCTTATCAATAGCAAAAATTTTTTTTGATAATTGTTTTTCCTTCAAAGCCCTTGCTATGGATGATCCAATTAATCCCATACCAATGACTAGAGCTGAATCATAAGTTATTTTAGACATTAAATTTCTTCAAACTTTCAACTGTCAAATTCATTTCTTCTTTTGTACCAATACTAATTCTCAAAAAATTGGGCAAATTATAACTATTTAAACGCCTTATAATAATGCCATCATTCATAAGATGATTACTAATTTTCTCAGCTTCTTCTTCTGAAGTTTCAATTAAAGTAAAATTACCTTCAGTTTGTCTGGTTTTAATATTTAGAAGTTTAAGCTCTTTTTCAAACCAATCTTTAATTTCAGAATTTAATTTAACAGAGTTTTCAATATGTTCTTTATCCTCCAAAGCTTTAATTGCAAGAGACTGTGAAATAGTTGTCGTATTAAAAGGAGGTTTTATTTTATTAATTATATCAGCTATTTTTTGACTGGTATAACACCAGCCTACTCTTAAAGCTGCAAGTCCATATGTTTTTGAAAATGTTCTTGTTAAAATAATATTTTCATATTCATCCGTTAAACTAAATCCTTTATCATAATCGTCTTTTTGAACATATTCGACATATGCCCCGTCTATAACAACTATAATATCTTTAGAAATACTATTCATTAATTTAACAAGTTGGTCTCTAGACAAATAAGTTCCAGTTGGATTATTAGGTGATGCAATATAAATTACTTTAGTAGCGTCATTTGTTTGATCTATGAGATTTTCAATATTTAAATTGAAATTTACATCTTCCATAATTTTTTTTGGAACTGCACCAACTACTTTACTCACAATTGAATACATCTCAAAGCCGTGGTTTGCGTGAAGAATTTCATCGCCATCTTGACAAAATGCCAAAGCTGCAAATAATAAAACTTCATCTGAGCCAGAGCCAAGAATAATTCTATTACTATCAATAGAAAAATTTTTAGCTATTGCTTCTCTTAATGATGATCCATCAATTTCTGGGTATCTATGTAAATCATGATTAATATTTTTTGTTTCTAACAATTCAATTGCTTTCGGTGAAGCACCATAGGGATTTTCATTTGAAGAAAGTTTTATAACTCTTTTATTGTTATTTAATTTTGCCTTACCACCTTTATAAACATTAATGTTTTCTATAGATCTTTTTGATTGAATATTTTCTTTAGTTAACTTCTGAAGTTTTTCAGAAGATTGAAAAATTTCTCTCCAAAGTCTAACAATGGTATCTTTGGGATAAGATCCTGTAAATTTAGAGCTTAATCTGTCGAGAATTTTTTGTTCTCTATCTAGATCAACAACAGAATTATCTTTTTTGTGTTTTCCTATTTCTAAAACAATTTTAGATCGATTAGATAATAAAGATAAAATTTCATCATCAATGTTATTAATTTTGCTTCTTAAATTGTCTAATTCTTTATTTTTCATAATTTTGGACGTTTCTTTACAAACTATCTTACGATAAATCAAAATAAAGTAGTATTTAATTTAAAAAATGACGATTTATTGACTTAGAAAGATATATAAATATAAGACCAATTATCACCGATTTGAGACAGCTTGCGGGTGGAGCAATAATCAGCTAAAGCGTTTACACTCCTCCTTCATTCTTTCAAATAGTGTTAGACTAAAAAGATATGAAAACAAGATTTACTACTGACACAAAACTTGAAAGCGAAATAGCCTATTTCGAGAATATTGATTTAAAACTAGAATCAGGAGATATAATAGATAGTTTTAAACTAGCATTCAAAACATATGGCAAATTAAATGCTGATAAAACTAATGCTATTCTTGTTTGCCATGCTTTAACTGGAGATCAATATGTTGCTGGGAATAATCCCATTACTGGGAGAGAAGGTTGGTGGTCTAGAATGGTTGGG
>CACBQR010000060.1 GCA_902541435.1 uncultured Alphaproteobacteria bacterium | reverse complement strand
GTCTTATTTCGTATGCACCCGCAGTCTTAATATCTGGAGCATCTAAACCTCTTCCAAATGTCTCAGCAATTATCGCCAGTCTTTTAAGGGGTCTTAATTGTCTACTCATTAAAAAGTAAGACATAAAAAAAAGAATAATAGAAGCAAAAATCATCCAAAGTAGAAAGACAAAAGCAGATTCACTATATAGTCGATCTTTATCAACATTAATCTCTAAAATATCTTCCTCAATTTGGATATATATTAGAATACCTTCTTCAAGATTAGATAAATCATAATCAAACTTTTTTTTCAAATTACTTAAAGATTGGTTTAATCTATTAGATAATATTCCTGAATTTAAATTAAATTTTGAAGACAATAATTGTTTATCATTAATAATATTGATTTTCATTTTAAAATCCTGATTTGCTATATTAATTGCATTATCTGTAAGATTACTATTAATTAATTTAACTAAAACATTAATATCTGCGGCCACAGATTCAGTTAGTCTTTTTGAAATAATACTCCAAGAGGTTTGATAGAAAACAAAAGAAGTAAGTAGGACTATAATAATTATAGGTACAAAGATGATAATTATCGATCTTCCAATTAGTGTAGAAGGTACTATTTTTTTAATCATTAAATTTCATTACAAATTAATTTATATCCTTTACCTCTAATGGTTTTGATAAATTGAGGATGTTTTGCATTAGTTTCAATTTTTTGTCTTAAACGAGTAACTTGTACATCAACTTTTCTAAGTTCAGTTTCATCAAATTCCTGGTCCGCTAGTTCTTCTCTTAAAACAATATCATTTCTTTTATTTATTAATTTAACAAGTAAATTATTTTCTCCTTCTGTTAAATAAATTAATCTATCATTTTTTTGTAATTTAAAATTAGATGTATCAAAGGTAAATTCTCCAAACGAAATCTTAATTTTTTTGTTTTTAAGGTTTTCAAATAAATCCAGTAAATTTTTAATCCTTAAAAATAATTCTTCTGGCTCAAATGGTTTAGATAAATAATCATCGGCACCAATTTTTAATCCATCAATTTTATCTTTGTCCTCTCCCATTGCTGTAAGCATGATTACGGGCGTATTAGAAAATAGTTTTATATGCTTTATAAGCTCTATACCATCACCACTTGGCATCATTCTATCAAGAATGATTAAATCAAACAAAACAAGAGATAAAATATCTTTTGCTTCTTTGTAATCCTCACTTTGATAAACTTGTAAATTTTTTTCAGTTAAATAATCTTTAAGCAGTTCTCTCAATCTTTTATCATCATCAACAATCAAGATATTTTTATTCATTATTATCTATTTATTTCATTAAACTTTTCTTTATTTTTATCATCGACCATTTCATACAGAATTTTTTTAAAACCATTAATATCTATCTGATTAAATTTTAATAAAACATTACGTATTTTTTTTATTTGAATTTCAGATAATCTTTTTTCTAATTCTTGACCTTTTTTTGAAAGTATTAATTTCTTAGTACGTTTATCTTCACCAACAGATAATATAATATATTTTTCGTTTACGAGTTGGTTCAATACTCTAGACAAACTTTGTTTAGTTATTTTCAATATTGAAAGAAGTTCCTTAATTGTAAGATTTTTTTGTTTTCCAACAAAATATATCACTCGATGATGAGCTCTGCCAAAATTAATTTTTTCCAAAACTTTATCAGGGCCCTCTGTAAAATCTCTATATGAGAAAAATAATAGCTCTATAATCTTTCTAATTTCTCCCTCATTTAAAAAAAGAGGTGTTAACAACTTATTTAGGTCAGCCATATTGACTTAATTATGCATCACTGATAGTCAAATGTCATTAAAAAAAAATAACAAATAATATGCTTAAATCATTTGAAAATAGAGAAGGTTGGATCTGGATGAATGGTAAAATAATTCCATGGCAGGATGCTAATTCCCATATAATTTCCCAAGGCCTTCATTATGCAAGCGCAGTATTTGAGGGAGAAAGAGCATATAATGGAAAGATATTTAAATCAGAGGAGCATACAAAAAGGTTTTTTAAATCTGCAGAAATAATTGGAATGGAAATTCCTTTTACGCATGATCAAATTAATAAAGCAAAATACGCTCTTATTGATAAAATGAATTATAAAAATTGCTATGTAAGACCACTTGCTTGGAGAGGCGGAGATCAAATGGGTTTATCAACAGGCAAATCGAATATCAATGTAGCTATTGCTGTTTGGGATGATTGGGCAACTTATTTTAAAATTGAAGATCAAAAAGCAGGTTTGAGATTAATTACATCTCCTTGGAAAAGACCTGCACCAGATACTGCTCCATATGAAGCAAAAGCTTCTGGGCCTTACATCATTTGCACCCTATCAAAAGAATTTGCAGAAAAAAAAGGCTATCATGATGCCTTGATGCTAGACTATAGAGGTTATGTTGCTGAAGGAACAGGAGCAAATATTTTTTTTATTAAAGATAAAAATATCCATACTCCTATTCCAGATTGTTTTCTTAATGGTA
>CACBQR010000059.1 GCA_902541435.1 uncultured Alphaproteobacteria bacterium | reverse complement strand
ATTTATATCATCTAATTTATAAATTTTTGAAATTAATTTTTTGTTTTGAATTTTATTTTTTTTTATTATTTTTTTATATCTTGGTATATCTAAATGTGGAGTCACACCACCACCATGAGAGCCTATAATTTTCTTTCCAAAATGAATAGGTAATGTGTGTATTTTTATTTTTTCATTATACTTAGGCACACCTACTAAAATAAGTCTGCCATTAGAATTTATAGTATCATATCCTAATTCAATAATATTTGTATTTCCTGTATTATCTATGAATACATCAAGTGAATTTTCTTCTTTTAATTTTTTAATTATTTTTTTAAATTTTATAGTGTCTGTTAATAATGTTTTATTTGCTCCAAGTTTAAGAGCAAAATTTAACCTATTTTTGAATCTATCTACAGCGTAAATATTTTTTGCCCCTGATAACTTGGCAGCTTGTATTATATTTAAACCAATACCTCCAGCTCCAAAAACAAGAACATTTTCTCCTTTCTGAATTTTAGCATCATTTTCTACTACCCCATATCCAGTTAGAATGGCACAACCGTAAAGAACATTATCCAAAAAATCAGTATTATCTTTGATTTTTGTTAATCTGTTTTCAGAAACAACTGCCATTTCATTAAATGTAGTAACCCATCCAGCATTAACCTTTCTTCTACCCCACTTATAACTTGGAACTTTACTTTGAATGCCCTTAGAAGGTTTCCAATGTAATATAACTTTATCTCCTACTCTAAAATTTTTAACACCTCTTGATATTTCTAAAACCTCTCCAACACCTTCATGACCTAATAAATGAGGTAAATAAGGGTCTTTTCCTTTAATGCCATTGATTTCACCTATTTGAGATCCACATACACCGCTGTAGGCAATTTTTACCAAAACTTGACCAAAACTTAATTTCTCATTAAATTCTATTTGGTCAATAACTAAGTCATTATTGAGCTTTTCTAATATTGCTGCTTTAAATTTCATTATTCAAAATAAATAAATGAATACTCTCCATCATAATTGTTTTTTTTGAACCACCACTTCCATTCTTCAGGTGTACAAAACATCTCACAGGTGACTTGCCAATAAAGTAAATTTTGTTTTTCAATCTCATTTCTATATGACTCAACGCACACATATTGTTTATTTGAAATTCTTATCATTTCACTTAAAGCATTATCAAAATCATAACAATATAAATTATGTAAAGTATTTAAAGAGAAGGCTAAATCAAAATAATTGTCTTGTAAAAATTTCAAGCAATTTGCATTTGCTATTTTAAGATATTTTTTAATTTCTTTTTTAGAATTTTTAATTGCATATTTAGATATATCAACACCATAGACTTCTAATTCTGGACATAAAAGTTTCATTTCGTAAAGAAGAAATCCTTTACCACAACCTATATCAATAACTTTGCTATTTTTATTTAAATTATAATATTCTATTAATTTTTTTGCAACAGGAGTCCATCTCCCAGGAATATAATTGTATCCTCCATAACAAATTTCTCTAGCACCATCCCAGTAATCAAAATCAAATTTTTTTGCAATTTCAGCAGCCTTATATTTAGGATATTTCTTATTATTTACTCTTGCTAAATAATCTCTTTTAGTAGATTTGTGCAAATTTGAAATCAAGTCAATATATTTCATATTTTTTTCTTATAATATTTTTATGCAAATTATAAAATTTTTTGTTTGCATAATCATATAATTTTTTTTTACTAGTATTTGGATTAGAAAATAATCTTTTGTTAAGTACTTTATTATCATAAATACCTAAATAAATACATGCCCATTTTAAAGCAGAGATAGGCAATATAACTTTAGACCTATAAAGAATATCATCTCTAGATTCATGATTTAAAAATAAATATTTCTCAAATAGTTTAAAAAAATTATGTTCTATTTTGTATTTAGGTTGTAAAAAAAAATCACAAATAAATTTTGATGGATCATCTAATCCTGAGTACTCAAAGTCATAAAAAAACAATTGTTTGTTTTTTATAATAACATTATGAAAACCAATATCTGAATGAGATGCACATAAGTATTTTTTAATTATAAATTTTTTACTGAAACTTAAATATATAAATTTTTTGTAATTAATAAAATAATTTTCTAAATCCATAAAATTTTTTAATAGTTTTAAATCATTGTATTTAATTAAAATTTTTTTTGTTTTTGTTATTTTTTTTTTAATCACAACTAAATAATCTTCTATAGTAAAAGAATACTCTGACGCATTATTTAACATTTTAAAATTTTTAATTGAATTTTTTGAATTTATTTGATTTAGAAAATTAATATACTGACAAATACTAGATCTATTAATATTTTTTTGTAAAAAAGACCTACCTTTTAATTCTTCTAACTCAAGAATACATTCCTTATTATTGTAATTAATAAGTTTTGGAGTAGTTTTAATATTTGATTTTTTTAAAAACTTATAAAACTTTAGTTCATTTTGATATGTATTAATTTTTTTATTTTTAATTTTTGATAAATTTTTTTTTATTATTTTTATTCCATTTAGATTAATTTTTGAAATTAAATTATTTCCTGTGTGAATGCTCATTTTTTATCTAGCTTTTTAATTATTTGATAAATTTTTTTCCAATTGCTAGCTAAATATATTTCTTTCTTTTTTTGTTTAATTTGATCATTAAATAAAATTTTTTTACAATTTTTAGGAAATTTTTCGTTAATTAAAATATCTTCAAGATCATCAATAAAAATATTACATTTTTTAGCTTTGATTAATTGTATTTTAGCATTTTGGGTTGATGCAAAATGAATATTATCTTTATTAAAATTTACTTTTTGAATTATATTTTTTTCTATCCATTCTAAAGCTTTAAATCTTAAGTTAATTTTCTGACCTATAACTGGATATTTAGTTTTATGACTGATTATGTGTAGTTCATATTTATTTAATAATTTTTTAAGGACTGGTATGAAAAAATTATTAATTTTTCCCATCGAAACATATTTAGAATAAACTTCTCCTTGTAGTGACACCCATTCATTATAAAGATTATTATTAA
>CACBQR010000058.1 GCA_902541435.1 uncultured Alphaproteobacteria bacterium | reverse complement strand
GCTAAAGCATTGGGAAAACCTTCCCACTGGGAAGTTAAACAAAAAATAGAAGCATCATTATATACTTCAGCCATATTAAGGTGAGGTTTTTGAAGTATAATACGAGATTTAAATTTTGAATTAGCAATTGTCTTTTTAATTAATTTTTCATTTTCACCATCTCCTATAATCTTCAAACACCAGTCTTGACATTTATCTGCAATTTTTTCAAAAATTTTTATTAATGTAATTTGGTTTTTCTGAGTAGATAGTCTACCTATATTCAGAATTACTTTATTATTATTTTTTTCTTTATATTTAACTTCATCGATAATATTATGAATTGTAATTATTTTTTTATTAAGAATTTTGGGATAATTTTTTTTATATTCTTCAAATTGAATAATAATTTTTTTGACAAAATATAGTAATATAAAGCCAAAATTAAATTTTTTTTGATTTACAAATTTATAAATAGACAACGAATTTCTCTCAGAACAAATTACCTCAACATTTTTTAGTCCAATTGTTGATAAAATGATTCTAGGAAGAATTCCATGATGGAAACAAATAACTTTTGTTATTTCTTTGTGTTCTTTAAATATTTTTCTTAAATTAAATATTAGTTTTATTTTATTGATTAAAGAATATTTATGATGAGGCTGTGATAAACCTGATTTGTACCAATTAACTCTCTTATCAATTTTATAAAATGATATTGATCTTTTTAAATCAAATGTAAGAATATTTATTCTATAATTTTTATTTGATAAATAATTAGAAATATTTACTAAATTTTTTTCTAAACCTCCGGCTACATTATTTAAAGAAATTGTAACAAAAAAAACATTTTTCATTTTTTTATAGCATCAATGATTAAAGATGTATTTGCGTCTACAAATTGCCACTTTGAATCAATACTTGTATTATTTCTTTTTCTTGTTCTAATAATATATCCATCATAATCATTAAATGTTTCTATTATTAATTTGTTATTTTTATATCCCTCTAAAAGAAAACATTCAAAATTATTTTTTATTAATAATTTTTTTAAAATATCGTAATTAAGTAATTGTTTGTGATCTTGAGCATCTGCTCCAATACCTTCTATTTTAACATTTTGAATATATTCATAGTTTGGATTATAACCATCAGGTACTGCTATTCTCAGTTTGCCACCTTTTTGTAAATAAAGATTAGAATGTTTTAATGTTTTGTCTAGTTCAGTATAAGTAAGATGTTCGAAAACGTGTTCAGATAATAAATTTGAAATAGTGTTTTGCTTTTTGAATAATTGCTTCCAATTACTAGAATTTCTAATATCAAACCACTGCTCGTTTGTAGAATACCATCCATCTTGTGAAGTAGTTGCAGCACCTAGTATAATTTTTAAGTTCTTTTTTTTATATACAGCAAGTTTTAAATTTAAATACCTATAATTATATAAGAATACTTTATATAATTTGTACAAAATATTTTTAATCATGTATTCATATTCTTTTAATATCATGCCTTAATCTCCTAAATGAAGTTCTTTTTAAGTGGCTTATTGAATACACAGGTTTAATAATTAATAAAATTAAAAATATATATAATAAACTTAGATATTTTTTTTTAAAATATTTATATCTAAGTTTAGTCCAGTATTTTGAATATAGATACATTGATTTTTGTTTTAGAATTTGTGAATTTTTTTCAATTATTTTTATCTCAGAGGAATAATTAGCTTCAGGTAATTTATCATTTCCAACAGAGTAGTATTGCTCAAATAATATATCTTTAGTACCAACTAAATAACCACCCTTTTGTGTAAGTCTTATTGATATATCTGCATCTTCAACTCTACGTAAACTTTCATCAAAACATCCTATTTTTTTTAAAGTTTTAGTTAAAGCCATTAATGAAGAAGCTGGAGTGCCAGATCCATAATCAAGATTTTTATATTTTTTATTGAAAGTTAAGAATTCTAACAAATAATCTCCAGGTGGAAAAACTTTATTTGATCCAATAGCATTAAAATCAAAGATATAATTTTTTTTATAAATTTTTTTACCAGAAGCAAAACAAAATATATTTTCATTTTTAAAAGCAACTATCGTTTCTGATAATATTTTTTTTTGCTTACTAATTCTATTTGGATAGCTAAAATCATCATCGTCAAAAAAAACAATATATTTTCCTTTGGAGTTTTTAATTATAGTATTTCTAGCGCCTGAAGGTCCTTTGTTTAATTTATGACGAAAAATTTTTAATTCTATATTATTTTTTTTTCTATAATTATTTATTACTTTGAAAGATTTATCAATAGAACAATCATCCACAATTACGATCTCGGTTTCTTTATAATCCTGAGAATATGCACTTTTTATAGCTCTTTCAATAGTTGCTTCAGCATTATAGCATGTTATACCTATTGTAATTAATTCCATTAATAATTTCTAGTTAGACTAATTTTTAATAAATTAAATAAATTTGGATAAGATCTTAATAATCTTTTTAAAATCAATTTAGGGTAAAATACTATTAAAACAATTGAGAAAATAATAACTTTCAAATATTTCTTTTTAAATATATCATCTTTAAGACATATAATTTTTTTTTCAAATAAATATCTTTTATCATTTCTTTTATATACTATATCAATATATTTTTCATAAAGTAGATTAAAATAGAATATTTCTAGGGATAAGACTTTATAATTTTTTTTGTATAAATATTGATCAAGTAAAATTTGTTTTACACCTATAAAGTGAAAATTATCAAGGGCTGCTCTTACATTTAAATCTGTATCCTCTAACCTTCTAAATTTTTCATCAAACCCCTTGATTATTTTTAAATCTTCTGTTTTTGCCATTAAAGAATTTGTTGGACATGATCCATTCAGTTTTTTATCAACTGATCCAAATAATATAACTTCAGCTAAGTTTTTTCCATTAGGGCATAAAGAAATTTCATTCATTCCTATTGGGTTTAAGATTCTTGTTTTTTTATCTTCATAGATTTGCCTTCTAGAAGAATAGCAAAGGACTTTTAAATTTTGTCCAAATTTTTTTTTATAATTTAGTATTCTTAATATTTGAAA
>CACBQR010000057.1 GCA_902541435.1 uncultured Alphaproteobacteria bacterium | reverse complement strand
AAGGTAATGTTTCACAAATTTCAAACGCTGAGGCTGATGAATATTATAATTCAAGGCCACTAGGAAGTAGAATAGGAGCTTGGGCTTCATTACAGTCAGAAGAACTAGATGATAGATCGACATTAACTAAAAGAGTAGAAGAGTTTGAAAAAAAATTTTCAGATAATGATGTACCAAGACCTTCACATTGGAATGGTTACTTAGTAGCACCTATATTAATTGAATTTTGGCAAGATATGCCATTTAGATTGCATGACAGACTTGAATTCCGTATAGAAAATGATGGTTGGGTTACAAGAAAATTATATCCTTAATTATCTTCTTTCCATTTTTGTAAAATCCATGAACTAGAATTTGATTTATTGTCACCACCTATACCCCAAAGTAACTGTATATTGTTTTTTTCACAGAATATTGATTCTGGTGTTGTACTATTATTTCTATCACCTCCATTTGCAAATTTAATAATTGATTTTGGATATTTATTTTTTACTTTTTTAAGACCATCGATGCACGTCTTATCTCCGTCATCAAATTCTATAACATCAATTACATTTTTTAACTCATTCATAATTATAACTCTTTCAATAAAAGGAAGAAATTCCTTACCCTTCTTTTTTTTAAGCCATAAATCAGAATTTAGCAAAACTACAACTTCACCATATTTAGCAGCTTCTTTAATTAATTTTATATGACCACTGTGAATTGGGTCAAAACCTCCACTGACAACAACAATTTCACGCATACTTGCTTCTCCATTTTTCTGGATCTTCTAAAAATTCTTTTAAGTTTGAAACCTTATCTTCAGAATATATATTTTCACTTTCAATATAATTTATTACATCTTTCCAAGTACACAGTGAGTGCATATTTACATTTAATTTAAATAATTCTGATTCATTGAAATTAAAAATATCATAATAAAATATTACAAATATATCTTTAACTTTTAATCCAGCTTCACGCATTGCGTTAATAAAAATTATTTTACTACCTCCATCAGTAGCTAGATCTTCAACTAAAAGAGCTTTTTGATTTTTTTCATATTCACCTTCAATTTGTTTGTTTTTGCCAAAACCTTTTGTTTTTTTTCTAATATAAATCATTTGTTTATCTAATTTTTGAGAAATAAAAGCAGCATAGGGAATTCCTGCAGTCTCTCCACCAGCAATAATTTCTGTCTCAATATTATTTTTAGTTAAATAATCTATGGCTTTATCAATTATAAAATTTCTTTCTTTTGTAAAAGAAATAATTTTTCTACAATCAACATAAACAGGACTAGCCAAGCCTGATGTAAGAGTAAAATATTTATCAAATGAAAAATTAATAGACTTTATATCTACTAATATTTTAGCTATCTCTTTAGACATTTTTTTAAGTTATTTGCGCAATATGTTCAAATGATAAATTTCCAGGCACAATCATTATTGGTATTCTTAGGTTTGTTATTTCATTACTCACCAGAGAAGTTATTATTGGACCAGGGTTTTTACTATTTGGATCAGTATTGGCAGCTAAAACAAGAACATTAATATTTTTTTCCTCATCTAATAATTGTTTTAATTCAGATATAGTATCCCCCTCTCTTAAAGAGAGAGCAGGATAGTCACCTGTTCTTTCTTGGACAAATGAGGCAGCTTTTTTAAGAATTGTTTCTGCTTCTTCTCTAGCTTCCTCTTTCATAATGTCAGTAACACCCTTGGTTGTTAGAACATCCAAAGGCTCTATGAATGTTGCAATTATAATCTTTCTTCCTGTTTTTTTTGATCTTGCACAAGCATATTCAAGAGCTGTATTCATTTCTTCTGAATTATCTGCAACAACTAGAATATATCTATCATCACTCATTTACTTCTCCTAAATAAAGCAGCAGCAATAAAACCTGAAAATATTGAAAAGATAATTACAAAAACTCCATATGTAGCTGCATTTTCATTAGCAAAGTCAAATATTTGACTCCCTATGCCGGTTTTTTTTATAACAATATTTTTTTGATCAGTACTCATAATTGTATTATTTCTTATATAGTAAATATCAACATTATAAATCCCCGGTATTGTATTTGTTGGAAAAAAAACGCTAGTTTGAAATAATTTATCTTTGACCTTTTTCATTTCAAAACTTTTATAAAATGATTGTTCTTTTTTTATTCTAACAAAATTTTCATTCCAATTTTTTTGGTCATTTTTGAAAATAAAATTTTGATTAAAAGTCTTATTATTTAAAATTTTTTCAAAACTTAGATCCTCATTAATTAATATTGATTCAGGCAAGATTTCGTTAATTTCTTTTGAGGAAGATAAAAAGAATAAAGATGGAATGTTACTATAGGTAACGTATTGATTATTTATCCATATACCAAAATACCTCTCTTTTTTTTGTATTCTCATTTTTGACGGTGGACCTTTTATTGTCAAAAGTGTCTCATGACCATTTTTTAGTAATCCAAAAATAATAATTTCTTTTCCATTAAAATCTGTTTTTAATTCAATACTATCCTCAGATAAGTCAAAGTAAATTTCTTCTGCATAAAGAAAGTTATAAAAAAAAATTACAGTCAATAAAATTGTTAGATTAAAAGCAAACTTTATATATAAATTTTTACTCATCTATTTTGGTCACTTCTAAAATATAAAATTCTAAATAAAATCCAATTAATGCAAAAATTGATACTAATAAAAAAGAAGCTTTCTCAATCAATATATCAATCACTAATATATCTTTTTGTATAAGCATATAAATTGGAATTACAGTGGATAAAATAACTATACTTAGTTTTGCAAATGAATCATTAAATAATATGTCTTTAAATATTTTATTTAGATCTTTTTTAATAAATACTCTGAAATTTGACCAAATATAAATTTTGTTAAATGAATTTATAACAATTATTAGAATTAAAAAATATTCAATATTCTCCAGATTAAAACCAATGGTTGTAAAAATAAAATATATGAAGAGACAAACTACGATCAATAAATTAATTGAAAAATTAAATATTGATATCATATCATTATCAATGAAAATAAATCATTAGGTCTTAAAACTAGATCTGTAAAAATTTTACCACAGACACCCAATACTAATATAGCCAATATACCTCTCAAATATTCTGCTTTTAATTTAGACCCAAAAATTACACCAA
>CACBQR010000056.1 GCA_902541435.1 uncultured Alphaproteobacteria bacterium | reverse complement strand
TTCTTGATACATCAAGATTAGCTAAAATAATTGCTAATCCAAATAATAAACTAAGCTACAAAATAGAAAAGGAAGTTGAATTTAAAGATACTATTGTGAGTCTTCTAATTGATAATTCTGGTTCAATGAGAGGCAGACCAATTACAGTTGCAGCCCTTTGTTCAGATATTTTAGCAAAAACATTGGAAAGATGCTTAATTAAATCTGAAATATTAGGATTTACAACCAAAGCTTGGAAGGGAGGTAATTCTAGAGAAAATTGGATCAAAAATGGAAAGCCTTCTAATCCAGGCAGGTTAAATGATCTAAGACATATTATCTATAAATCTGCTGACTCACCATGGAGGAGATCAAAGAAAAATTTGGGCTTATTATTGAAAGAGGGTATTTTGAAGGAAAATGTCGATGGAGAAGCTTTATCATGGGCTTATAATAGATTATCTTTTCGAAAGGAAAAAAGAAAAATTCTTATTGTTATAAGTGATGGTGCTCCAGTTGATGACTCAACACTTTCTGTAAATCCAGGTAATTATCTAGAAAAAAATTTAAGAGATATAATTGGTGAAATTGAAAAAAAAGATGAAATTGAATTAATTGCCATAGGAATTGGGCATGATGTTTCAAGATATTATAGTAAGGCTGTAACAATAATGGATGTCGATCAGTTAGGTGAAGTTTTACTAAATCAATTATCTGCTACTTTTCATTTAGATAATTAAGAATTTACCCATTTATTTTTTACATTATCAAAATCATTGTTATCGATAGAGCTCCTAATGTCTTTCATGAGATTATTCATAAAATATATATTATGATTAGTAAGCAATTGTAATCCTAATAATTCTTGTGCAGAAAAAAGATGATATAAATATGCCAGTGTAAAGTTCTTACAAGTATAGCAATTACATTCATTATCTATTGGGTTTAAATTATTTTTATATTTAACATTTTTTAAGTTTATTTTTCCCTGTTTACCCTTAACTAAAGCTGATCCATGTCTAGCAATTCTAGTTGGGCTTACACAATCAAATGTATCGATTCCATCTGCAACAAAATCCCATATATCCCTTGGATCGCCTATACCTAGTAAATGTACTGGACGAGTATTATCTAATTTAGAAGAAGTAAAATGAACTATATCTTTCATTTCATCTTTATTTGATCCTAAACTTCCACCAATAGCAATTCCAAAAGTGTTGATTTTTTTTGTATTAAATTCAATGCTTTCTTCTCTTAAATCTCTGTAAACCCCTCCTTGAATAATCCCATACATTTCTTGTCTACCAGCTGAGCCATTTTTAGGATTATAATTAAGTTTGGAGTTAAACGCATTAATGGATCTTAAAGACCATCTATGACTTCTTAACATAGAATCAGATGTGTATATTTTATCTACATTATAGGGAGTACATTCATCAAAAACTAAGATGAAATCTGCTCCAAGATTTCTTTGAACCTCTATTGATTTTTCAGGAGATAAAATATGAGTAGAACCATCTATATAGGACTTGAATAATGCGCCCTCTTCATTCAAATTTATTAAAGTTTTTTTGTTTTTTGAACTTGTTTTTCGCCCTTTTATTTCATCGGCAACTGAACCATGTCCAAGAGAAAAAATTTGAAATCCACCACTATCTGTTAACATAGGCCCATCCCAACCCGTAAATTTATGAAGACCTCCGTGTTGAGCTATTAGTTCACTACCTGGCTGAAGCATTAAATGGTATGTATTGGATAGTATAATTTGTGTATTATTTTTTTTTGCTTCAAGTGTAGTAAAAGATTTTAGTGCAGCTTTTGTTGCACAAAAAATAAATGCTGGAGTTTCAATATCACCATGTGGTGTAGAAATTTTTCCTGTTCTTGCTTTATTATTTTTATTTGTTTTTTTAACTTTCCAAGAAAAGTTAGTCATTAATTTTTGGGACAAAAAACTTAGCTATATAAATAAAAGGAGTGTCAAGTAAGGCTATAAATATTCTTAGAAGATAAGTGCCTAAAATATAAATCATTATAACATTATACACACTTACTGGTTCAGGATTTAACAAGATCCAAGCAAATACACTAAAGACAGTGTTATCAACCAAAGAGGAGGTAATAGTAGATAAATTATTTCTTAACCAGAGAGACTTACCTGATAAAACTTGTTTCAAATAATTAAAGAACCAAACATCAAAATATTGACTTATTAAATATGCTATCATACTAGCTATGAAAAATCTTGTCATTGGAGTAAATACATTTGATAAACTCTCTTGTACCCAATCAGTATCTGATGGTTGAAAACCTATAGTGATTACCATTAATAAAGTCATAAATAAGAATGCGCTGAAACCGATTAAAATATTCATTCTAGCTTTTTCCTTGCCATAATATTCAGATAAAATATCAGTACATAAAAATGTAGAAGCAAAAAGTATGGTTCCTAAAGCTACCGGTTCGGGTGAATAAAAAAAGTCTACTGTTTTTAAGACTTGAATATTTCCTGCAATTACAGCTAGTGAAGAATAGATAAAAATTCCTATATATCCAAATATCCTTAAAAAAATAAGAATAGAAAAAAAACAAAAAAGTAACATTATGAACCACATTAGTTCAGTGCTAAGGGAATTAAGTATTGTTGTTAATTCAAAGAAAAATCCCATTACAAAAATTTAATTAGATTTTGATAGTATAGTTTTTTTTAATTTTTTAGCTTTTAACGGTAATTTAGAATTAGGTGTATTAATTAGAAATTCATCTAAACCACCTTTTTTTTCAACTGTTCGAATTGTACTAACAGCAACTTTCAATTGGAAATTTTGACCTAAAACTTCACTAACAAAAGTTATATTCTGAAGATTTGGTTTAAAACGTCTTTTTGTTCTATTTTTAGCATGACTAACGTTATTACCAGTTTGAAAGGATTTTCCAGTTAATTCGCATCGCATTGACATTCTGAAGATGCATGTAAATATAAATATTATTTTGTCAAGTATTCTAAATACTAAATTTATCTATGATATATGTTGGGGTTATTTGATGATTTTTAATTAAATTATTTATTTTAATTAAATCTTTATGAATACCAGATTTTACTAAAACACTATCTATTTCAAAATTATTAGCTCCTTGAATATCATGAAATAATGAGTCTCCAATAGCTACTGTTCTTTTTTTTTCTAAATTAATTTGATTAGTGGTTTCAGCGTATATGCTTACATCAGGTTTACC
>CACBQR010000055.1 GCA_902541435.1 uncultured Alphaproteobacteria bacterium | reverse complement strand
TTGCAGAATGGCTAGAAAGTTTTGATTTAAAACTATCAACTTCTTCATTGAGTGTATTTGAGCCCAGATCCGGATTAAAGATAAGCACTACTTCAAATTTATTCATAAAACTCCATGGTTAATCTTATATCAATAAATATAAGAGAAGTTGGACTTGCATATATTAAATTTTTAAAATAAATCAAGTTTTAATGACATCATTAGTATTTCCTGGACAAGGTAGCCAATTTGTAGGAATGGCAAAGGATTTTCATGATAATTTTAAAATTGCCAAATTAATTTTTGAGGAAATAGAAGATTATACTAAAATAGATTTAAGAAAAATAATATTTAAAAATACTAATGATGAACTAAACTTAACTCAATTTACACAAATTAGTATTTTTGCCACTTCTTATGTAATTTATAAAACTTACACAAATGAGTTAGGTTTAAATGACCAGGATGTAAATGTAATGCTTGGACATTCTCTTGGAGAATATACTGCTTTGGCTTGTGCTAACAAAATAAATTTAAAGGAATGTAGTTTAATTCTAAAAAAACGTGGTGAATTAATGAATGGGGCAATTCAACCGAACATAACTGGAATGGCAGCTTTGATTGGTAAAGATTCTGATTATGTTCAAAATATTATTTTTGAAAATAATTTAAACTTAGAAATTGCAAATGATAATTCCCCAATTCAAATTGTTATATCTGGAAGTATTGAGGAATTGAATAAAAGTAAGCAATTATTCTTAGAAAAAAAAATTAAAAAATTTATCTTCTTAAATGTTTCTGCAGCTTTTCATAGTAAATATATGCTTGAAGCTCAGAAAGAATTAAGTGAAGAAATAGATAATTTAAATTTTATAGAAAACAAAATCAAAATTATTTCAAATTATGATGCGGAAATTTATAGTGATAATATTTTAATAAAAAAAAATTTACAGAATCAAATGGCTAATATGGTGAACTGGACTAAAAGTATTAAGAGACTTGAAGAAGTAGGGGAGAACAAAATTATTGAAATTGGACCAGGGAAAGTTTTAAGTGGTTTAATTAATAGAATTTCAAAAAATTTCGATATAACATCTTTAAATTATTTTTCAGATATAAAATAATATGGACGAGAAAAAAAAATTACTTATTACAGGAGCTTCAGGGGGTATAGGTTCATCAATTTGTAAAAAATTCATAAATCAAAACTTTACTCTGGTAATTACATCTTCTTCTAATGATAAAATTAAGAATTTAAAAACTATTTATGGTAAAAATCATTTTTATTATAAAGTTGATTTATCAGATCCTAATGATTTAGATAGTTGTCTTAACGTTATATCCAAAGAGCATAAAGACATATCTGTTTTGATAAATAATGCTGGTGTAACTCAAGATAGTTTAATTTTTAGAATGAAGAATGAAGATTGGTCAAAGGTTATACAAACAAATTTAAATTCAAACTATCAAATAATAAAATCTTTACTACCTAATATGTTGTCTCATAAATATGGTAAAATAATTGGAATATCTTCTATAGTGGGAAATACTGGAAACCCTGGTCAAGCTAATTATGTTGCATCAAAATCTGGAATGGTAGGTTTATATAAATCGATTGCACTTGAGGTTGCTAAACGTAATATTAATGTAAATGTTATTTCCCCTGGTTTTATTTCAACATCAATGACTGACAACCTTAATGAAAAACAAAAACAAACTTATTTATCAAGAATACCAATGTCAAGATTTGGTAAGGCTGAAGACGTTGCTAATTTAGCATATTTTTTATCTACAGACGATTCTTCCTATATAACAGGTCAAAATTTTCATATTAATGGTGGAATGTTAATGGTTTAATTAGTTGACATACATTCAAATAATAATCTAAAAGAAAACATAAGGAGAAAAATATGAGCGAAATACAAGATCAGGTAAAAAAAATTGTTGTAGATCATTTGGGAATTGATGAGTCAAAAGTTATTCCCGAAGCTAAATTTATTGATGATTTAGGAGCAGATAGTTTGGACACAGTAGAATTGGTAATGGCCTTTGAAGAAAAGTTTGGTATTGAAATACCTGATGATGCTGCAGAAACTATTCAGACAGTTCAAAACGCTATTGATTATATCCAAAGTAAAAAATAAATCCAATTAAATAAAGTTTATGAGAAGAGTTGTTGTAACTGGAATGGGTTTGCTTACAACATTAGGTAACGATAAAGAAACTTCTTGGAAAAATCTTATTAATACTAAGTCAGGTATTAAAAAAATTGATCATTTTGATGTTTCTAATTTACCTGCCAAAATTGCTGGTTTCATAAATAATAATCAAGAAGATAATAATTACTTTAATAAATCTCTTTTTTTAGATCCAAGAGATATAAAAAGAAATGATAGATTTATTCAATATGGTTTAGTTGCTGCAAAAATGGCAATAGATGATGCAGGTATAGAAGATCTAAATGATAATGAAAAGTTACGTGTTGGAGTTTCTGTTGGGTCCGGAATTGGAGGACTTGAAACTATTTATGAAGGATCACTGACAATTAATAGTGAAAGTCAAAATAAATTATCTCCATTTTTCATCCCTTCTTCTTTAGTTAACTTACTATCAGGGCAAATTTCAATTAAATATGGTTTTAAAGGTCCAAATCATTCAGTTGTAACTGCATGTGCAACTGGTGCACATTCTATTGGCGACTCAAGTGAAATGATTAAAAGAGGCGCTGCAGACGTTATGATTGCAGGTGGATCTGAAGCAGCTGTTTGTAAATTAGGTATAGCTGGTTTTTGTGCAGCGAGAAGTTTAAGTACTTCATTTAATGATAATCCTCACGAAGCTTCCAGACCTTGGGATAGTGATAGAGATGGTTTTGTTATGGGTGAAGGATCTGGCATAATCGTTCTTGAGGAATTTGAATATGCAAAAAAAAGAGGTGCCAATATATATGCAGAACTTGTTGGTTATGGCATGTCTGGTGATGCACACCATATCACTGCTCCGGCTGAGGATGGAGATGGTGGTTACAGAGCAATGAAGGAAGCTTTGAAAATGGCAAATATTCAATCTGATAAAGTTGATTATATAAATGCACATGGAACTTCTACAAAAAAAGGAGATGAGATAGAATTAAATGCTATCTCAAGATTATTCAAACACAATTTGCATGTTAGTAGTACAAAATCATCTATTGGACAT
Source organism: uncultured Alphaproteobacteria bacterium (assembly GCA_902541435.1). GTDB lineage: Bacteria > Pseudomonadota > Alphaproteobacteria > HIMB59 > CACPNW01. Next base: position 182 of record CACBQR010000055.1, on the reverse strand, counting down.
CTTCTTGGGGCAGCTGGCAGTGTAGAATCTATATTTTCAATAATGTCAATTAATAATAAAATTCTCCCAGCAACATTAAATTTAGATAACCCAATTGAAACAACTAATATTAATTTAGTTCCCAAAATACCATTGGATAAAAAAATTGACTATGCATTGAGTAATTCATTTGGATTTGGAGG
>CACBQR010000054.1 GCA_902541435.1 uncultured Alphaproteobacteria bacterium | reverse complement strand
GAGTATTCCAATCAGTTGCTCCTCTACTTTCTTTTCGTCTAAAAATTTGATCACCACTTTTAGAGGTAACATAATTCATTGGTTGTGGAGCGCCTTTAAATAAAGTTGTTAAGCTCCATTTAGGATGTAGTGCAAAATCTAAAAATTGTTTTGGGCCAATTTTAAATGGATAACCAAAGCCATTTCTATCATCTCTGGCTCTTCTTGAAAGAATTGGAACATCAACAGTGAGGATCAAAACCTTGTATCCAATACTTTCTGCTCTTTTTAATAATTCCATAATAAATTCTTCGCTTTGAAAAATATATATTTGCATCCACGAGTGACCTTCTGAAAAAGTAAACATATCTTCTAGCGTAGTACTAGAAGCCATTGAAACACATGTTGGAATATTATTATACGCACTTTCTTTTGCTATCATTTTATCTGCATCTGGCCATGAAAGATTTGTCATTCCCATTGGTGCAAATCCAAATGGATAATCAAAATGAAAATCAAATATTTTTTTACTTAAATTTCTATTCTCAACATTTCTAAAAACTTTAGGTTCAAGTCTAATTTGATCTAATGCAGTACTATTAATTTCAGCAAGTTTATCATCTCCTGATGCTCCATCAATAAAATCAAAGACTAATTTTGGTAATCTTTTTTTAGATAATCTTATTGCATCATCTATTGTATGGATTTTAGTGCTAGGTATAATAAGATCATTCATTCTAATATTTGTATTCTAATATAATTTATAATTCTATTATAAAATATATTAGTTTTTTGAAATACCCTTCCAAGGTATTGGACTAGATGGAATTTCTTCTTTTAAACCTCTTTGTATTTCTCCTTTTTCATCATACATTGGTAAAGTACATATTTCACCTTTTTGCACACTACCATCATCACATCTAATATCTACTATTGTGTCTGGACCAAACTCTGCTTTATCCATATGAACTATAGCAACACCACAAACTTGAAATGGCGACCATGTACTTGAAGTTACAATTCCAACTTTTTTATTATCAATAGAAATTTCAGAATCAACCAACGCAAAGCTATTTTCCACTCTCATACCCCATGTTAAACAATCTTTGCTTGCATTAAGTAAATAATCTCTTCCAATAAAATCTCCTTTATTAAAATCTATAAACTTTCCTAATCCAACGGCAAATGGAGATCGATCTCTCGTAAAATCTCTCCCTGCAGATAAGAGACCTGCCTCAATTCTTCTACATCTAAATCCTGGTGAGGCTGTTAGAATCATTCCCATTTTTTCGCCTTTACTGAGTATTAAGTCTCCAATTTTTTTTGAGTCATTTTCTGGTCTTAAATAAATTTCCCAGCCAAGTTCATTTGTAAACCCTGTTCTGCTTATAATCACTTCTTCTGAATCAATTGAAGTTTCAATCCAATCAAAGTAATTAAAATTATTTTTTAATGGTTTATCAACTAGTTTTTCTAAAAGTTTTAGAGATTTAGGTCCTTGTATTTGACTTACCCAAACGTTTGGATCTTTAATTTCAACATCTAAATTTTTCGAATGAGCTTTGTACCAACTATATAAATGTCCATCACCTTGTGCAAACCAAAATTTATTTTTTTCTAATCTTAATAATAATCCATCTGAAATCATTCCTCCATCATGGTAGCATGCAAATTGATAGGAGCATCTTCCAATTTTTACTTTTGAAATATCTCTAGGAAATATTTGTTGAAGTAAATTTTCAGCATCTGGACCAGAGATTTCGTATGGATGCTCACCTGTATGACGTAAAATTATTTCTTGTCTAGCTTTCCAATACATTTCATCTGCTGTAGCATGAGATAATTTTTCAAGTGTAAATCTACCATCGGCGTAGTTAGTATATTCTGGGTTAAGTGGTAACTCTTGATATGTAAGAGGGTGTATTTTCATGGGTCTAGCCAAATCTAAAGATCTACCAGTTTCTTTAATAACTGGCTTTACAACAAATCTGTAATTACTAACTGAATCTCCCATAAAACTAATTCAACTTATCACAAAATAATGAAAAAAAAATTTTAAAATAAATTCTTAATAGCTTCAATATGTCGTGGCTTTACTTCACAGCATCCACCAACTAGAGTAACACCTTCGTTTAAAGAATTTAAAACAAACCTTTTATATTTTTCTTCTCCAAATTCTTCATTTCGAGTCCCAAGTAACTCAACGGGATCAATATAATCATAATTTTCTTCAAAACCTTCTGAATTAAATTTTTCTTTATTACTAGTAGGCAGTTCTTTAAATAAATTCATTTTATAGCCAAAAGGAAGCTTGTGTTTTTTAAATATAGGAATACTCAAATTAATGATTTCAGGTGATACGCAGGCTGATACTATGCCACAACAATTAAATTTTTGAATAGTTTCAAAAAGTTCATCAAGACTTTCTCCAGATGGTAATTTTCCATCATATCGTAAGTGAACACCTACAAGAACTTGTTTATTAAATTCTTTTGAAGCTTCTAAAGCAATTTTTATTTCTTTGATGGAACACAAAACATCTAAGTAAAATATATCGACGTACTCTTTCAATATCTTTGCAATTTCATGAAAATAGTTAAACATGGTTTCATCAGTTTCAAAATGTATTGGGGAATATGTAACACCTTGATTTGGCAATGAGCCTGCAACAATAACTTTTTTATCACTTTCATTTTTTGCTTTCAATGCAAGTGCTCCAGCAGATCTTATTCCAAATTCAAATTTATCAAGTAAATTGTAATTTTTTAACAGTCTTCTTCTAACACTAAAATTTGAGGTAACTATTAATTGTGATCCTGCATTTATAAAATGCTTATGCATATCTACAACCATTTGGTGATTATTTTCATTTAATAAAGCTTGCGCAGACCAAAGATCACCTTTTGTTTCTAAACCCATTTCCATTAAAGTTTGACCGGAACCTCCATCAAAGAGGTATTTCTTGTTTTTTAAAAACATTTTTTTTTAAGATTAGTTGAAATAGTGTGGCGCATTTAAATGCGCCACAAAGAAAATTAATATTTTATGCAAACCACCAACGTTCAGAAAGTTTGTTACCGTCACTTTCCCAGTTGCCAGCAACATCTTCGCCGTGAGCAAGTTTTTTAGAACCAGCACCAACGTATTGGTTAAATGCATAAACAATTGCACCACCATCGTAGTTACAAAGAGCTTGTGCTTCCCAGTACATCGATTTTCTTTTTTCAGTATCAAGTTCTGATCTAGCAGATTTAACAAGTTCATTGAAACGAACAGTTGAATCAGTTTGAACTAGATTACCCCAAGCAGCTTCGTTCCACTCTGTGTCATCTGTGAATGCAGCAGACCACATCATATCTTCTGTAGGTCTTCCACCCCAAGAACTC
>CACBQR010000053.1 GCA_902541435.1 uncultured Alphaproteobacteria bacterium | reverse complement strand
GCGGTCATCTTGGTGCGGGACTTGGTGTTGTTGAATTAACTGTTGCAATTCATTATGTGTTTAATACGCCTCATGATAAATTAATTTGGGACGTTGGACACCAAGCGTATCCTCACAAAATCATAACAGGTAGAAAAAAAAATATCGAGACACTAAGAAAAAAAGATGGTGTTTATGGTTTTGTTAGAAGATCAGAAAGTGAATATGATCCATTTGGTACAGCTCATAGTTCAACAGCAGTTTCTGCAGGACTAGGAATAAAAGCTGCAAAAGATATAAATAAAGATAATTCAAAAGTTATATGTGTTGTAGGGGATGGTGCCTTAAGTGCTGGCTTGGCATTTGAGGGCCTTAATAATGCTGGTGCTCAAAAAAAAGGTTTAATTGTTATCCTGAATGATAATAAAATGTCAATTGATAAACCAGTAGGTGCTATGAGCACATATCTTACAAAGTTGCTATCATCTAAATCTTATTCAAGTTTAAGAAATATTATAAAAAAAATTAGTAAAACTTTTCCAAAAAATATAAAAGAAACTCTATATCGAACTGAAGAATATTCTAAGGGGCTTATTTCTGGTGGTACTTTATTTGAAGAATTAGGTTTTTACTATCTTGGTCCAATAGATGGTCATAATGTTAATAACTTGGTAAATGTTTTAGAAAATATCAAAGATAATAAATTTGATAAACCAGTATTTCTTCATTGCATAACTAAAAAGGGTAAGGGATACAGTCCAGCAGAAAAATCAGAAGATAAATTTCATGGTGTAGAAAAGTTTGATATTAAGACAGGTAACTCAGTTAAAAAAACAAATTTAAAATCTTACTCAAATGTCTTTGGAGAAAAACTAGTTAAACTTGCCGAAAGTGATGAAAAAATTGTAGCAATTACAGCGGCAATGATGTCTGGCACAGGGTTAAAATTATTCCAACAAAAATTTGAAAAAAGATTTTTTGATGTAGGTATTGCTGAACAGCATGCTGTTACGATGGCAGCTGGATTAGCTACAGAGGGTTTTAAGCCATTTGTTGCAATTTATTCAACTTTTTTACAAAGAGCTTATGATCAGATTGTACATGATGTAGCTATTCAAAGATTGCCTGTGAGATTTGCAATTGATAGGGCGGGACTTGTTGGCTCAGATGGTCCTACTCATGCTGGCTCATTTGATATTACCTATTTGGCGACACTTCCAAATTTTATTGTTATGGCTCCTAGCAATCAAAAGGAATTATCAAAAATGATAGAGTTATCTTGTGAAATAAATGACTCTCCATCTGCTTTTAGATTTCCAAGAGGAGCAGGATTAGATGAATTATTTAATAATCAACCCAAAGATATCAATATAGGTAAGGGATATATTCTAATTGAAGGTAATGATGTTGCTATCTTAAATTTAGGAACAAGACTTGAAAAATGTATTGAGGCATGTAACTTTCTAAATCAAAATAATATTTATCCTACTATTGCAGATGCAAGGTTTGCAAAACCATTAGACACACAATTAATAGATAACTTAATAAATAATCATAAGTATATTTTAACTATAGAAGAAGGTTCTATAGGTGGATTTTCATCTCATGTGTTGCATTATATCCATAATATTAAATCAAAAAATGATAATATTGTTATAAAAAATTTAATTTTTCCAGATCGTTTTGTTGAACATATGGCGCCAGATGAACAATATCAAGATATTGAAATGGATACTGAATCAATAATCAGAAAAATTAATAATTTTTATGAAAATAAAATTGTTGATATAAAGAAATTTAAATTAAAAGTTTAATTCTTAATAAAAATTTAATTGAAATTAAAAATGAAAAAAATTAAAATTTTACACAAAAGTTTTTCAAAACCAATAAGCTGTTTAGCAACATATTCTCCATCAATTGCAAAGATTTTAGATGGAAAAATTGATTTAATATTAGTTGGAGATTCTCTAGGTTCAACAGTCTATGGCATGAAGAATACACAAGGGGTTACTATGGATATGATGAAAAATCATGGAGCTGCTGTAAATAAGGTAATTAAGAAAAGTTTAAAAGTTTTAGATATGCCTTACAAAACATATGATAGTAAAATTGATGGATATAAAAATGCTAAAATACTTTTAAATTACTGTAAACCTGATTTATTGAAAATAGAAATTAGCGAAAAAAATTTAGTTGTTTTAAAATACTTAGTAGATAAAAAAATTAATGTTATATCTCATATAGGAGTAACGCCACAAAGTTATAAAAATTTTAATAAAATTAAAGTTTTGGGAAGAACATATAAAGAAAAGAAAAATTTATTAAAGTTAGCAAAAGAATCTGAAACACTTGGGGCTAAAGCTATATTGTTAGAATGTGTAACAGTTGATACAGCTAAATTAATTACAGAAAATGTTTCAATACCTACAATAGGTATAGGTGCTTCAAGATATTGTGATGGTCAAGTATTAGTATTTGATGATTTAATAAATTTAAGTACAAATAATAAAAAACCAAGATTTGTAAAAAATTATTTTAATTTTAATAAAATTGCCAGCAATGTTGTTGAGAGATACAATCGAGAAGTTAAGCTAAAAAAGTTTCCTAGTAATAAATTTTCTTATAATTAATCTAAATCAATAAAACGATCATTATCTAAATACTTTATTAAACCTGAATTTATTTGATACCACAAACCAATTACATTTAATTTATTTTCATTAATTAATTTATCTATAAAATTATATTCATGCAAATTTTTAATTGATTGTTTTATATTATCCTGTTCAAAAAAAATTATTTTTTCAGTTTCTGAAAGATCATTAGGAATATTGTTGTAAGAATTTTGTAAACAACTTGCCCATTGATTTATGTATTCAAAGTCATTCATATTTTTTTTATCTATTAATGTTTTATAAGAATACTCAACTCCACCACAATTTGAGTGGCCTAAAATAATTAAGTTAGGAATTTTTAGAACTTTTAATGCATATTCTATTGCAGATAATGTTTGTATGTTTTGATCTTTATTATTTTTGGAGGGTACTATATTGGCGATATTTCTATGTATAAAATAATCTCCAACACTACCACCAAATATAGTATTTTCAAGAATTCTAGAATCACAACAAGTAATAATCATAGCAATTGGTTTTTGTACAGTTTTAGAAGCTTGCTGGTATATATCTTTGTAATCTTCAAAGGTATTGTTTTTCCAGAATTGATATCTTTCAATTAAAAATTTTGGTATTTCCATAATATTATTTTTTTAAAAATAATTTATATAGCAAAATTAGATGGAAAAGGAAATTAGTAGAAGATTTTGTGTAGCTCCAATGATGGGGTATACAACTCCATATGCTAGGAAACTGTATAGAATTTTATCAAAAAAAAGTTTTCTTTTTAGTGAAATGATAGCTGCAAAATCACTAATTTATTCCAAGAGCAGAGAAAATATTATTGATAATGACTCTGATAACCCTGTTGCTCTCCAAGTAGGAGGTTCTGAAATTGCTGACTTAACGGAAGCTTCTCAAATTGCAATAGATTATAATTATGATGAGATTAACTTAAATGTTGGCTGTCCAAGTAAAGCTGTTCAAAAGGGTAGTTTCGGTGCTTGTCTAATGAGAGATAAAATACTTGTTAGAAATTGTTTAGAAGCTTTACAAAGTGATAAAATTGAAGCTACATT
>CACBQR010000052.1 GCA_902541435.1 uncultured Alphaproteobacteria bacterium | reverse complement strand
TGGGGGGAACGGGTTCTATTGGAAAAGCCTTATCAAAAAAACTGAAGAGCAATAACTATGATCCAATAATTGTTTCTAGAAATGAGACAGAATTAAAAAAATTATCTGAGGAAATTGGTTGTGAATATAAAGTTTGTGATGTTTTAGATTTTGATAAAGTTAAAAGCATTTCAGAAGAATACAAAGATAGATTATGCGGTATTGCTTTTTGTGTTGGTTCTATAAATTTGAAACCTCTCAAAATGACTAAAGATGAAGATTTTATTGATTCTTTTAAAATTAATACACTAAGTGCTATAAATGCAATTAAGCATAATCAAGAAACTCTAGCTAAAAATACTGGCAGTATTTTACTTTATTCAACTATTGCCGTAAAACAAGGTTTTACTAATCACACAATAGTTTCGACCGCAAAAGGTGCCATAGAAGGTCTTACTTTAAGCTTAGCTGCAGAATTTGCTCCAAAAATTAAAGTAAATTGTATAGCTCCAAGTTTAACTGACGCAAAAATGACACAAAAGTTACTTAATAATGAAACCATTAAGAAAGCAATTGAAAATATGCATCCTCTACCTAAAATTGGATCTGGTGATGATTTCGCAGATATTGGAAGTTTTCTATTAAGTGATAAAAATAGTTGGATTACTGGACAAATATTTCATATAGATGGGGGAAGATCATCATTAAGAATTAAATCGTGAAATATATCTTTATAATTTGTTTGTCTCTTTTTACTTATAGCGTTTTTAGTCAACCTTTTCCAATACCAGACGATAAGGAAGTAAGCTTTGATGTTATTAGAAAGAAGAAAAATATAGGGAGCTTAATATCAAAATTTATAGAAAATGAAGATAGTGTCGTTATACATTCAGTCTTAAAGATAAATGTTAAAGTTTTATTTATTCCAGCATATAAATTTTTTCAAGAAACTAAAGAAACTTGGACAAATGGAGAATTTGTATCAATAGATGGATTTACAGACTTTGAAGATGATCGAGAATATAAAGTACTTGGAAATGATGAAGATAATTTTTTTATTGCCAGTGGAATGGATGGAGAATTAAAATTAAATAAAAATATAGTACCATTAAATTATTGGAATCTTGAAATGTTAAATGAGAAAGAAGTATTCGATACTCAAAAGGGTATTGTACGAACTATAGAAGTAAAGCAACTTGAAGATGAAAAAATTAAAATTAATGACATTGAAATATTAGCTAACAAGTTTGTTTTCAATGCATCAAAAAATCCTAAAGATAAAGGACCATTTCCAGAGTATACACTTTGGTATTTTGAAAAAGAACTCATAAAAATGGAATTCAAAAATCCAAATGATAAAAAGAATATTATAACAATAATTCGAAATGATTGGAGTCAATAGTTGAAAACTATATGGATTACCGGTGGATCTTCAGGTATTGGTTTTGCAACAGCAAAGGAATTTATAACAAATAATTGGCAAGTTGTAATTTCTTCAAGTAATAAAATAAAGCTTGAATCTGCAAAAAAAAAATTAGAACTGAATAATAATAAAACTTTAGTTCATGCTATTGTATGTGATATTTCTTCAAAAAATAATGTTGATGAAACGATTAATTCTATAGAAAAAAATATTGGTAAAATTGATATAGCGTTATTAAATGCATCAGCTTATAGTCCAAACAAAAATCAAATATTTGATATTTCAAACTACGAATTACTAGTGGATGTAAATATCAAAGGCACATTGTATTGTGTTGACAAATTAAAAGATGTTATGAAAAGTAGAAATAATACGATAGCTATTATTTCTTCACCATTGGGATATAGAGGTTGGCCAACAGCTGGGGCATATGGTATTTCTAAGGCAGCGCAATTAAGTTTGAGTGAAAGCTTGTATTTTGATTTCAAAAAGTTAAACATTAATGTTAGGGTCATATGTCCTGGTTTTATTGATACCGAAGCAACCAAAAAAAATAGCTTTAAAATGCCTTTTTTAAAAAGTGCTGAATATGCAGGAAAAAAAATATTTGATAGACTAACTAAAGGTAAAGAATTTGAAATAATTTTTCCCTATTTGATTGTATATTTTTTTAAATTTACAAGGATATTGCCTTACAAAATATATTTTTATATTTGGAAAAAATTAGGAAATTTTTAATTTGTTTCGCCAATATAAATTCCAAGACCTTCAGCAACTTTAATCAGAGGATCATTCTTTTGAACAGTTTTTGAATATCCAGCAACTTGACTAAGCATCAAATCTTTTACTCCTCTGTCTTTCCATACAACTACTCTATTAAATTTTTTCTTTGCAATTAAATCAACAGCATAAACCCCAAAAGCACTTGCAATTAAACGATCTCTATGAGTTGGTTGAGCACCTCTTTGAACATGTCCAAGAACTGTAACTCTTGTTTCTGAGTCTGTTATTTTATAGATTTCATCACCAAGATAATTGCCTATCCCTCCAAGACGAACCTCTCCATCAACATATTTCACAGTAGCTTTTATACCGTTTTCTTTTTTTACAGCCTCTGCAACAACGATTAATGCATGATTTCTTCCCTTAGATCTAATTTTTTCTATATGATCGGCGATTGATTTTATTGAATATTGAATCTCAGGAATCAAAATCACATCTGCTCCTCCAGCAATTCCTGCATTCAAAGCAATGTGACCAGCATCTCTACCCATTACTTCTAAAATCATTACTCTTCTGTGGCTTGCTGCTGTTGGCTGAAGCATATCTAATGCATTTGTTGCTACATCAACTGCAGTATCATATCCTATAGATAACTCATTATGCTTTACATCATTATCTATAGTCTTTGGAATACCTACAAAATTTATATTTCCTTTTTTTGTAATACTTTGAAGAATTTTTAAACTTCCATCTCCACCAATACCTATTAGTGCATCTATTCCTAATTTTTTAAAACCTTCTATAACTAAATCTGAAGAGTCAATTCTTTTTCCATTCCTTATAATTTTTTTAAAAGGATTGCCTTTGTTATTTGATCCCAAAAAAGTTCCACCCATTCTCATTAAGCTACCCTCAAAATTTTGTGGTTTTAACTTAATTACGTCAAGTGGATCTTTTAACAAACCTAATGTTCCATCCTTAATTCCATAAACTTCCCAATTGTACTTATTATGAGCTCTCAAGGTAACAGCTCTAATTACTGCATTTAAACCTGCACAATCTCCACCGCTTGTTAAAATTGCTATTTTTTTTACCACATGGCGTTTATATACTATTATTATATTTTTACTTATTTATTTTCATGGAAGACATAAACAAACTCATTGAAATTTTAAAAAATTTTGAACAAGAACATAGAGATCTTGATGAAATACTTATTAGGCTTCAGGAAAAAAATACTGTAGATTTTTTACAAATTCAAAGGTTAAAAAAAAGAAAATTAATCCTAAAAGATAAAATATTAGAAATTCAAAATAAATTAGAGCCAGATAGTATAGCTTAAGCTAAAAAACTTTTTAAAAATTTAGGAGCGTTATCCTTAATAAAAGATATTCTTTCCTTAATTTTTGGAATTTTTGATACTCTCTTAAGATTTTTATCAATATTTTCTTCAACATACTTCATTTCTTTTGAAAAAAAAACGAATAATGCATTAGTATATATTCCTGATAAAATAAGTCTTTTTGTATAAAAATTAAAATCTGTTGAATTATCTCCAGCTAAATACCACATTGTATTTACTGAAT
>CACBQR010000051.1 GCA_902541435.1 uncultured Alphaproteobacteria bacterium | reverse complement strand
TAATTATTTAATATACTTAAAAGCCAAACAATTGTTAAGAATAATAAAATAGATAAAAAATATTTAAAATAAATCATCCATTTTCCAGATCGAGGTAAGAAGGAAATCAGACCTGGAAAAAAAGCTATAATCAAATAAGGTAAGCTCATTCCTATCCCCATAAAAAAGAATATTAAAAATAGATACGTTGTTGATTGAGTAAAAGCAGCAGTTACAGCTGTTCCTAAATAAGGTGCAGAACATGGTGTAGCAAGTAGTGTAGCAAAAAAACCATTAAAAAAATTCTTTGTATAAAAATTATTTCCTGAATTTAAAATTTTTGATGAAGATAAAAAACTTGGTAAATTTAATTGGAAAAGACCAAGTGTGTTCAAGAAGAAGATTGATATAATTATCAAAATAAACATTAAGAAGTAGGGTTCTTGAAATTGCATACCCCAGGATATTGAAATATTAATTTGTTTCAGGATGGCAAAAAATGCACCAAGTATTAGAAAAGAAGAGATAATACCCAATACGGTTATAAAAAAACTACTTTTAATCTTTTTATCCTCAGTATTAATTACAGATAATAATTTTAACGATAATACTGGAAAAACACATGGCATAAGATTCAAAATAAACCCGCCTAATATTGAAATTAAGAGTAAGTATATAAGACTAGTATTTATAGAGATATTTTTATCTACATTTTCAATTTCTACACTTTTTTCAACTTTAAAGCTGTGATTATTATCATAAAAAAATATTTCTATTGGAAATTTTTTTTCATTAAACTGATCAGCACTGTAATATAAAGAGGTATTCAATTTTTGGAAATCAAGGGAATAATTATTTATTGGTTCTACAACAGGTAGCCCAAATGGTGTGTGAATAAAAATTTTTGGATCATCAAAAAAAGAGGCAGTTGATGTTTCTATATCAAAAATAACACTATTGTTATTTTCAATAGCCTTGAATGAGAAATTAGAAATAGGTGTAAAATCAATTTTATTATTTAATGTATTAGATAGAACTTTTTCAATTTCAAAAAAATAATCTGTATATTCAGCATCTCCAGATGGTATATTTAGAAAAATATCTGCACTACCTGGAATGCAAACATCTTTACAAACTAAATAATTAATATTTAAATTTAAATTTGTTTGTTTTTGATTATCTTCGAGATCTACAATCAAAGGAAAGATTACTTTATCTTTATATCCAATTGATTTTAAACCTAGTATTTCAAATTCTATTGGCTCTGGCCATAGAATTTTAATATCTTGAACGTTAGAAGAATTATTCCATATAATTTTTTGAGGAAAACCACCTCCTCCAGGAGATTTCCAATATGTTTTCCATTCCTCTTCTAGTTCATATTCTAATGCTAAAATTAATTGGTTATTATTATTTGAAGCAGTCATTGGTGAAATTAATCTAACTTTTGATTTTTCACTAATTGCCCAATCTGAAGATAAGGAGTATCCAGCTGTGCTAAATAGTCCAAGAGCAAATATTATTGCAATTTTTACCAGATTTATAACTTTTATTACCTTGTCCATATAAAATAAATCAATACAATATTGAAAAATATAAATTAACGCGAATATATACTATATGAATTTAACTGGTCAGTTCTTAATTTCAATGCCTTCGTTAGAAGATGATAGATTTGAAAAAACGGTAATTTATATGTGTGCTCACTCAAAAGATGGGGCTATGGGTATAATAATCAACAAAAAAATTGATTATGATCTTTACCCCGATTTGCTTGAACAACTAGGTATAGACAAGCCATTAGAAGATAAGAAACTTTACATCCGCTATGGTGGTCCTGTTGAAAGTGGCAGGGGGTTTGTTTTACATTCTGACGAAATTATTCAAAAAGAAACCCTAACAATAGATAAAGGAGTGGCGTTAACTAGTACTTCAGAATTTTTTGAAGACCTTTCTAAAGGTAATGGTCCAAAGAATAGTATTCTAGCTCTTGGTTATGCAGGATGGGGTCCAGGACAAATTGAAAAGGAATTAGCTTCAAACAGTTGGATGACACTAAAAGCAGATAGTGATTTTATTTTTGACGAAAAAGTCAATAATAAGTGGAAGGATGCATTTAATTTATTAGGAATAGATGCAAGTAAACTCTCATTATTCTCTGGAAATTGTTAATTATAGAACAATATCAAAAACCCTTTCTTTATCTTTTTCTAAAACTTTTTTTATTTTAAATTTTGCAGTTTTTGTAAGTTTAGTACCTTTAGTTGTCACAAATGATTTCATTTTAATTACTTCTTTTTCAGGCATTTTTCTTTCATATTTCAAAATATGTTTCTTTCCGCTAATAATAAATGATGTTTTCATGTATAATTTCCTCTGATTGATTTAAATTAAAATTAATTTCTTGGACTCAACTTACTAAAATAAGACCCCTCTTTCTGTAACCAAGAATTAATCATATTGAAAAAGTTATTACTTAAGTAGTAATTTTTAATTCGCCTATCTGTTTTACTTTGTTCTTTAGTAAAAATATTTTTTTCCAAAGCCTCGTTTAGAATAGATTGAATAGATGATCTTGAACCAATTGACTTTGGTATATTTGCACAAATTGTTTCAAATGAAATTCCGTTTAATCTATTATTTTCATAAATTTCTAATGAAATTACATGATGTAAAATTGATTTAAATAAAAATTTCGAAACATAATCTTCTGAAAAAAAACTGGAATATATATTTCTTTTTTTTTCTTTAATAATTTCTGTTTCTGTCATTGATTACTTTGTCTAATATTTAGCAATTTTGGGAGAGCAAATGCTCTCCCAATTATTAGTGACCAACTATAAGGAGTTGATTTGCTAATCACTAAATTCATTAGTCTCTGATACTGTAAGCCATTACGCCTACTTCAGATTTATCTGTTCCAAGTTTTTCAGCCTCTTCACTAATTCTAATACCAAAGAGCATTTTCATGATGTACCAAATAATAAATGATACAACAAATACGAAAACATTAATTGCTATTATACCGTAAAGTTGAGCTCCAAAACTTGCAGCACTGTTTGAAATCGGAACAACTAATGTTCCAAAAATTCCAGCAAAACCGTGAACAGGAATTGCACCTACAACGTCATCAATTTTTAGAGATATTAAAAGTCTAGTACCGTAGAAGACAATTAAACCACCGACTGCACCAATGATTATTGCTAGAATTGGTGATGGAGCTAATGGTTCTGCTGTAATTGCTACTAGACCACCTAATGCACCATTAAGCATCATAACAACATCTGTTTTACCAGTTACTAGTCTTGAAATTACTGCACAAGCCATTACTCCTGCACCAGCTGCCAAGTTAGTATTAATGTATATTGTTGCTACTGCTGTAACATCATCAAATGTACCCATTGCAAGTTGTGATCCACCATTAAATCCGAACCATCCAAGCCATAGGATAAATACACCAAGAGTTGCAAGAGGTATTGAAGAATTTGCAAAAGGCTCCATTGGAGCTGCTTCACCACTATCAGTGAACCTTCCTAATCTTGGGCCTAATAAAATTGCACCAGCAAGTGCTGCTGCTGCTCCTGCACTATGTACTAGAGTTGAACCAGCAAAATCTGAGAAACCAGCTTCCGCTAAGTATCCTCCGCCCCACTGCCAACCCATTTCGATTGGATAAATGAAACCAGTTAATAAAGCACAAAAAATAAAGAAAGGCCAAATTTTAATTCTCTCAGCTAGTGTTCCAGATACAATTGAGCAAGTTG
>CACBQR010000050.1 GCA_902541435.1 uncultured Alphaproteobacteria bacterium | reverse complement strand
TGTCCAACTTCCTACAATCATATTTCCTCCTTTTTTAATAAATATCTCTTCTAATTACTCTAGCATTATAATTTAGATGAATAGTTAAGTTTGCATAATAATCTTTATGACTTTCCCAATAATCTGGAGAATTTTGGTTAGCATCCATGCACTTGCCTAACTCTTGCATACTTTTAAATCTTGCAGCAAATAAATATTGATTATTTCTATCACCAAACATTCTATGAATTGCAATTCCTGATGAACCATTTGACATGTAGTGTTTTTCATCAATTTCAAAACTTTTTTTTATAGCATCCACATCTGGATGACTAAAAACAAAATGTGCCCATACAGGCATTTCCTCAGTAGCACCTTTAATATTTCCAATCAATTCAGTTAAATAAACAGCTTCAACTAATTGATTGTTTACAAAATTTGGTTGCATTTTTTGCCACCATTCTGGAGATGAAGCCCAAGCATCATCATTTTTTCCAAATGCTTCATAACTCTCAAATCCTGCTACCATAGTGAATGTATTATCATCACCACCAATATTATGCGTAACATTAGTCATTCGAGCTCCACTTTCTTTAAACCAAGGTGAAACTTTATCAAAAATATCTACAGCATTTGCGTAGTCAGTTCTTATTTTCCATGTTGCAAACATATTTACCTCCTTTGTTAATTGCAATAAGATAATTATTATGAATTTATTACATAGAGATTAAAAATATTTTTTTTTAATAATATTTTTAATGTATTTTATTCCAAGAAAGCTCTAAAAAATAAAGAATTATTATGATTTTGTTATAAATTAAATTTAGAATGATTATAAAATAATATTTAATTTAAATTATATTTTATATGGATGTGAATAAAATTTTACTTGGTTACTGGAGTACCAAAGGTTTAGGATCTGCGTCTAGGCAAATGATTATTTATGCTGGCATTCCCCTGATTTCAAAAATTTACAGACTAATTCCAAAATTAGAAAATAATTCCCTAACTTATGATGGTAGTGAATGGCATGATAAAGATAAAATTATTTTAAAGAAAAAAAATAGTTTAATCAATTTGCCTTATTTACAATTTAGTGAAGGAGGGAAAGAAAAAATAATTGCTCAATCTATTACTTGTTTATCTTTTCTCGGTAAGAAATTTAATATGTTTGGAGAAAATTCTAAAGAAGAATTAGAATGTAATCAATTACTTCAAGAAACAGTAGATTTAAGGAATATAGTGACAAGATTTGCTTATACGCATTTTGAAAATGAAAAAGATGAGTTAACTGAAGCTTCAACTGTTTTTAATCAGGCATTTGAACATTCTAATGTTGGGAAGTTACAAAAATTTGAACATTGGCTTAGTTTAAAAAGTAACGAAGAAACTAAACTATTTTTAATAGGTAATAATATTTCTTCACCTGATTTTAATTTGTTTGATACATTAGAACTTTATTATGCATTTTTGAAACATTATAAATTTGTAAAAAATATAAACTCTGATAATTTTTTTGAACAATTAGGTTTTCCTTTAGTTTCTAAATTTTTTTTAAATTTTAAAACACTGCCTAAGATGCAAAAATATTTTAATTCAATGTTATATCAGTTTCCTTTCACAAATAAATCCGCAAAGTTTGGATCTGGTAAAAATGGTATTACTTGGGATCATAAAAAAGAAATAGATTCAACACCTGATGAGATTATTATTGAATGATAAAATTAAGTTGATAAAACTATATTTATGGAAGAAATAAATTTTTGGTTTTCAATTGGCAGTACTTATACTTACCTGACAGTTAATAGGTTGCATGAAGTTGCAAAAAAAGAAAATATTAAATTTAATTGGCATCCCTTTAGTGTAAGAAAAATTATGATGGATATGGACAACATTCCATTCACTCCACCAGCTAAAAAAATAAAATCAGATTACATGTGGAGAGATATTGAAAGACGCGCAAAATTTTATGGATTTGAAGCAAAGGTTCCTGCACCATACCCATTAAAAGAGTTCGATCTGGCAAATCAAATAGCAATTCTTGGAATGAATGAAGGATGGGGAGTCGATTATGTTTACAAAACATATCAAAGATGGTTTCAGCATGGAAAAGAACCAGCTACACAGCCAAACTTAAACGAAATATTTAAAGAGCTTAAGCTAGATTCAGAAGAAACTATAAAGAAAGCTAATGAACAGGAAATAAAAGATAAATATCTAAGCAATACTGAATATGCTTATAAAAAAGGAGTTTTTGGAAGTCCTACATTTGTATATGATGGCAAAGAAGTATTTTGGGGAGATGATAGACTTGAAGATTGTATTAAATGGATTAGGTTACAAGGTAAGTGAATTAATATGAAGTTTCTAAATTTTATTTTTCCAAAAGGTCAATGGTCATTAACTAGAGTAGCAATACTATTTCTGATATTTATGATCCTTGATTTTATTGTTGTTTATTACAAAATTATATAAGACTTAAATTAGTGGCTAGTGATTTATTATTTTCTCTAAGAGATGTAGAAATCAAATTTGGCAAAAAAGTTATTTTTCAAGATCTAAACTTAAATTTACACAAGGGCGATATGATTGCTCTTGTTGGCAAAAATGGTGTTGGCAAAACAACACTTATGAAAACTATCAATGGTGATCAAGATTTAGATGCAGGAGAATTATGGAATTATCCAAATCTAAAAGTTGGATATTTTAATCAGAAATTTGAAAAATTAGATAACAAAACCATTGAAGAGAATTTTTCAGACTTACTTAATGAACAAAACAAACATTTTGTTGATATATTTTGCAATAAACTCAATTTAGATAAACTTGCTAATGTTGAAGATCTTTCAGGAGGTCAAAAAAGAAAAGTTTATTTAATTAGATCTTTATTAAAAGACTCCGATGTTTTGTTATTAGATGAGCCAACTAATCATCTAGATTTACAATGTATTGAATGGCTAGAAAGTTATTTACGTAATTTAAATAAGACAATTATATGTGTGAGTCATGATAGAACTTTTCTAAGCAATTTCACGAATAAAGTTTTTTGGATAGATAGAGGAAAATTACGAGTAAGCCCAAGAGGATTTAAGGATTTTGATAAATGGTCAGAGGAGTTACTAGATCAAGAATATAGAGAATTAAGAAATAGGAAGCAATTTGTCAATATTGAACTTGAGTGGGCTAATAAAGGAGTAAAGGCACGAGTTAAGCGAAATGAAAAAAGATTAAAAAGAGCGAAAGAATTAAAAGCGCAATTAGAAAAAGATGAAGCTTCTTATAGAAGTGCAATTAAATCTTTAAGACCGCAAGTATCTAAAAAATCTACTGATCAATCAAAATTTATTGCTGAACTTCAAGAAGTGTTTGTTAAATATCCAAATCAAAGTGAATTTGTTTTTAAAAATCTCTCAATAAAAATTTCAAAAAATGATCGTATCGGTTTGTTAGGAAATAATGGCAGTGGTAAATCAACTTTTCTTCGAACAATCCTTAATGAAATAAAAATTTGTAAAGGTAAAATCAAGCTCAAAAAAAATTTAGAATTTTCTTATTTTGATCAAATGCGTAATGATCTTAATGGCAGGAAATCTATTAAAGATATCTTAGTTCCCTCTGGAGGAGACTATTTAAAAGTTCAGGGAAGAGATAGGCATGTCTGCAGCTATGTGAAAGATTTCCAGTTTGATCCTAAAAATGTCAATCATACGATACAAACATTATCAGGTGGAGAGCAAAATAGGTTACTTTTAGCAAAAGTATTAGCTAATCCCAAAACTGGACTTATATTAGATGAGCCAACAAATGATCTAGATTTAGAAACGCTAGATCTATTAACTGAAATGTTATCAAATTATAATGGAACATTATTAATAGTATCGCATGATCGAGATTTTTTAGATCAAACTGTAAATAAAATTCTACATTTCAAAGAGGATGGGAATGTATCATTGTTTTTTGGTGGATACAGTGATTTTTTGAAATCTGAAAATCAACAAGTTGCTAAAAATAAAGAAACAAAAAAATCACATTCAGAAAATATGAAAGTAAAGAATTCTAAAGCTAAGCTATCATATAAGTTTCAATATGAATTAGAGCAATTACCAAACCAAATAAAAAATATTCAACAAGAATTAGAAGATATTAAAAATGAATTGAAGGATACAAATTTATATTTGGAAAATTATGAACGCTATCAAGAAATAACTTCTAAAATGGAAGTTCTTAATAGTGATCTCAATACAAAAGAGAATAGATGGTTTGAATTAATTAAAATGGAAGAGGATCTAGTTAGTAATTAAGCGACAATTAATATGCGCTAGTATTATCAGATTTAGTATCTACATCTTTCAATTCTTTTAATAAACTTTCAGCATGTGATGTCATCATTCTAAAATCAGAAAGTAAAGTGGTAAATTGAAAACCGTACTCCATCATTTCTTTCATATACTTTACTGATCCATTATGGAT
>CACBQR010000049.1 GCA_902541435.1 uncultured Alphaproteobacteria bacterium | reverse complement strand
TCTTTTGGGGTCAGTGCTCATGTTGATTGCTATTATTGTGATGTATAGAAATACAAGCTCAATGAGTATTGAGTTCTTACAAGGTAATTATTTTTCATATAATACTCAATTGTTTCTATGGCTTGCCTTCTTTGCTTCCTTTGCAGTTAAAATTCCTATGTGGCCATTTCATACATGGTTACCCGATGCCCATGTTGAAGCTCCAACGGCTGGATCTGTTATTTTAGCCGGAGTACTTTTAAAAATGGGTGGATATGGTTTTATCCGTTTCTCTTTAGGAATGCTTCCAGAAGCAACAGAGTTTTTTATTCCTTTAATTATGACGTTAAGTATAGTTGCCATAGTATACACTTCCTTAGTAGCCCTAGCACAAACTGATATTAAAAAACTAATTGCATATTCATCTGTTGCTCATATGGGAATTGTAACAATTGGAATTTTCTTAGTGAATCAACAAGGTTTAGAAGGAGCAATGATGCAAATGATAAGTCATGGACTAGTTTCAGCAGCTTTATTTTTATGCATTGGTGTTATTTATGATCGAATGCATACTAGAGAAATTGAATTTTACGGAGGATTAGTTCAAAGAATGCCACTGTATGCAACAGTATTCATGATTTTTATGCTGGGATCTGTTGGATTACCTGGGACTAGTGGTTTTGTTGGAGAATTTTTAGTTATTGTGGGCGCATTTAAATTTTCAAGTTATGTTGTTATTGGCGCGGCTTTTGGAATTATATTATCCGCTGTTTACATGCTATACCTTTATAAAAGAATTATTTTTGGCACCATAACTAATAATAAACTTGCAGATATTTTAGATATAAACACAAGAGAGAAAATTATATTAATTCCCTTAGCAATTTCAGTAATATTACTAGGTATATTTCCAAATCTATTTTTAGATCCTATGAGATTATCACTTGAACTAATTATAACAAACTATGAAGTAGCCAATGCTAAATAATATTTACAATATTTTTTTTATACCTGAAATTTTTTTAGCATGCTCTTCTTTTGTTTGCTTACTTTTTGGACTTTTTTTAAAAAAGAATGCCTTTAGGCAAACTTCTAATCTAGCAGTATTCATTTTATTATTAACCGTTTTGTTTGTTTACTATGATAGTGAATCAAATTTTGCAAATTATAAAAGTTTATTTAGCCACTCTTCTTTTATAAATTTTTTTAAAATTTTAGTTCTATTAGGATCTATAGCTAGTATCATCATTTCTAAAGATTATTTCTTAGGCATTAAGCTAAAAAATTTTGAAATTCCTATTTTATTTTTATTTTCAACACTTGGGATGATGTTAATGATTTCTTCAAATAATCTTATGTCCATGTATCTAGCAATAGAACTACAAAGTTTATCTCTTTATGTTGCTGCAGCAATAAAAAGAGATTCAATCACATCAGCTGAGTCAGGAGTAAAATACTTTATTTTAGGAGCATTATCCTCTGGTATACTTTTATATGGTTTCTCCTTAATTTATGGATTTACTGGTTCAATGAATTTTGATGATATAAGTTTCTATTTATCAAAATATGATAATTTAAATTTAGGTCTAATATTTGGCCTTGTATTTGTAATGGTAGGCTTGGCTTTTAAGGTTTCAGCCGTACCTTTCCATATGTGGACTCCCGATGTTTATGAAGGAGCTCCAAACTCAATTACAGGTTTTTTTGCTATTGTCCCTAAGATTGCTGCAGTAGCTTTAATTTATCGTTTTTGCTTAGTTCCATTTGAAAATTTTTACTTAGAATGGAGTCAAATAATTTTATTTTTATCAATAGCCTCAATGTTTCTTGGAGCTATAGCTGCTATAGCACAGTCAAATATTAAAAGATTATTAGCTTATAGTTCAATCGGACATATAGGTTATATATTAATAGCTTTAGTTGCCGCAAATGATGATGGAATTAAAGCAGCATCAATTTATATGTTTTCATACATGATAATGAATGTTGCTATTTTTGCTATTTTACTTTCGTTAAAAGTTAAAAATGAATATTTAATTAATATAAGTGATTTAAAAGGGTTAAGTAAAAGTAATCCAGTCGTTAGTCTTTCAATTTCAATAATAATGCTATCTATGGCTGGCATCCCTCCTTTTATAGGATTTTTTGGAAAGTTTTATGTTTTCATTGCTGCAATTGAACAAGAATTATACGTACTTTCTGTTCTTGGTGTCCTAGCTAGTGTAATTTCTGCTTTTTATTATTTAAGAATTATTAAGATAATGTATTTTGATGAAAGTAAAAGTGAAGGAATAATTAATTTTCAAATTTCTTTTCAATCAAAAATTATTTTATCCTTAAGTTTATTTTTAATTATTTGTTTTATATTTTACCCATCTTTACTGATTAATATATCAGCAAGTTTGACTATTTGATTAATGTCATTAGATAAAATTAAAAATCTATTAGATAAAAACAATTTTGATTTTCATTTTTTTGAATCTGTAGATTCTACAATGTCAGAGGTTAAAAAACTTTTTTATAATAGAAATATATGTTTGATGGCAAATGAACAAAAAAAGGGATTTGGAAGACGTGGAACAACTTGGGAAAGTCCAAAAAATAATGTCTATATTTCAATTTTATCTAAAAATATACTGCCGATAGAAAATCATTTTTTAAATAATGCTTTTATTTCTAATATGATCTGTTCTGTGATTGAAAATATTTGTAATGTTAAAACTCAAATTAAATGGCCAAATGACATTTTAATTAATAAAGAAAAAATTTCTGGAATAATTTCTGAAATATTTAATATCAATAGTGATAAATATATAAATACTGGTTTTGGAGTTAATATAGTATCTTCTCCAAAAATTGAAAATTATCCAACAACTAATATTAATAAGTATAATAAAGAAATTAATAATTTTAATTTTGTATATGAAATTATGGAAGAGTATTTTAACAATGTTAAACAACTGCTAAATAATCACGATAAAATTATGACTGAGTATAAAAGTAGATTATTATATTTAGGAAGCAATATAAATTTAAAAATTGATGAACAAAATGTAAAACAAGGAATATTTCATAATCTTAACCCAGATGGTTCAATCACTTTAAAAAACAATATTAATTTTGAAAATATATATAATGCTAGAATAATTTAATGATTGTTATAGATGCAGGTAATACTAATATAGTTATTGGTTTTTATAAAAAAAATAAATTATATAAAATTATTAGATTTAGAACAGAAAAAAAAATTAATATTACAAAAAAAGAAATAAATAAATTTTTTAAATCTAACAAAAAGTTGATTAATAATCTTCAAGATAGATTTTGTATCTTGTCCTCAGTTGTGCCTTCTTTAAATTTAATTTTTAAAAATATTTTTAAAAAAAATAAATTCAAATTTTACGTAATTAATCCAAAAAAAATATCATTTAGAAATAGTATCAATTATAATTTAAATCAAATTGGAAGTGATCGAATAGCAAACTATGCCTATGTATATAGTAAGAAAATCAAAGACTGTATAATTGTCGACTTTGGTACAGCTACTACTTTTGATGTCATTAAAAATAATCAATATTTGGGTGGATCAATTTTTCCAGGAATAAATCTCTCAATGGAGACACTTTTAAAAAATGCTGAGTTATTAAAAACTTCAAAAATCTCAAAATCAAATAAAATTGTTAATAATAATACATCTGCTTCTATTCAATCAGGTTTCTATTTTGGTTATTTGCATGCGGTCAATGGCATATTAAAGCAAATTTTTATGGAGAATAACTTTAAGCCTAAAGTCTATATTACGGGTGGTCTAGGTAAAATATTTAGGGATAAAATTATTTATAAACCTATATATATGGAACATTTGACATTAGAAGGAATAAAAGAAATCGGTAACAAATATTTTTATGAGTAATAATTTACAACTAAATGATTTTAATGAAGGACTACACTTTTTATCTCTTGGAGGTATTGGAGAAATAGGTGCAAATTGTTATCTTTACGGATGTGATGGAAAATGGATAATGATAGATTTAGGCCTTTCATTTGCAGATGAAAAGTTTCCTGGTGTAGATTTATTGGTACCAAAAATAGATCATATTGAAAGTTTAGAAGAAAATCTCGAGGCTATTATTATCAGTCATGGTCATGAAGATCATGCAGGAGCTGTTGCGTTCTTAGCAAATAAAATTAAATGTCCTGTGTATGCTAGTAAATTTGCAAAATTTCTTATCGAAAATAGGCTAAAAGAATTTAATAAAGTAGAAGGATTTACTTTAAAAGAGATAAATCTAGACAAGAAATTAATACTCAATAATTTTGATATAAGTTTTATTCCAACTACACACTCAATTCCTGAACCAACTGCAATAGTAATTAAAACAACATATGGATCATTACTTCATACTGCTGATTGGAAAATAGATCATTCACCTACTTTAGGAGAATCATTTTCAAAAGAAAAATTTGAAAAATTAGGAAATGACGGATTACTTGCCTTAATAGGTGACTCTACTAATGCAAATGTGCCTGGTAAATCAGAATCAGAAAGTGATGTTAGAGATGAACTGA
>CACBQR010000048.1 GCA_902541435.1 uncultured Alphaproteobacteria bacterium | reverse complement strand
AGAAAGAATAGAACTAAATACACAAGAATACTTGAAACGTTTTTATTATCAAATTTAATAAATCTAAAACATACAAAAAGTATATAAAAAAAAACAAATATTGATAACCAGCGGTGGTTAAAATTTATTGCAACCGTATTTTCAAAAATATTATAAATACCTAAATCATCAATAATGTAATCATCAGGTATAATTTTTCCATTCATTAATGGAAAAGTATTAAAAGATTGCCCGGAGTTGGTTCCTGCCATAAATCCACCTGTTGCAATTGTGATAAATATCAAGATTACAGCAATTAAAATATAAAACTCGATTGTTTTTGGATTAGATAAAAAACTTATATTAGAAGAATATCTGTAATCCATTGCTATCCATAAAAGCATGGAAAAAATTATAAGAGCATTTAAAAGATGAAAAGTAAGTCTATAAGGGCTTACATAAGGATTTTCTGTCAAACCACTCTTTACCATCCACCATCCAATAACTGCCTGAAACAAACCAAACACAAAGACAATACCAAG
Organism: uncultured Alphaproteobacteria bacterium; assembly: GCA_902541435.1. GTDB lineage: Bacteria > Pseudomonadota > Alphaproteobacteria > HIMB59 > CACPNW01. Next base: position 4,212 of record CACBQR010000048.1, on the reverse strand, counting down.
CCTTATATATAGTGAGGATTGGATTTGTTTTTTAAAACTGAAGTAAATTAACGGTATTAAAAAGACAATTCCTATGGCTCTTGCAAATATTCTATGAAACCACTCCCACCAAAAAATATATTTAAACTCATTTAATGTGATATTTTTATTAACTATTTTGTATTCTGGTGTTTGTTTATACATTTCGAAAACAACCAACCAACTTTCTAAACTCAGTGGAGGAATTATACCTAAAATTGGACGCCAGTCGGTCATAGAAAGTCCAGAGTCAGTTAATCTTGTTAGGCCTCCTATTACTATAATTAATAAAACCATTGCGGTTATTGTTAACAGCCATATATAAATCGCAGAATTATAATATTTTGAAGTTTTACTGTAATTCATTCAGAATATATATAATCCCTAGAAATAATAAAAAAAGTTGTTATTTTTCACATATGACAGAAAAAACTGATGTAGTAATTATAGGTGCAGGTCCAGTAGGTTTATTTGCTGTATTTGAATTAGGTCTCTTAAATATTGAATGTCATTTAGTTGATAATTTAGATAAGGTTGGAGGTCAGTGCGCTGAATTGTACCCCGAAAAACCAATTTATGATATCCCTTCAAGACCAGTTGTTACAGGACAAGAATTAACTGAAGAGTTAATTAAACAGATAAACCCGTTTAAGCCTAAATTTCATTTAAACCAACAAGTTGAGAAAATTGCCAAAACAGAATATGGTTGGACTGTAGAGACTAACATAGGCACAAAAGTTGAAGCAAAATGTATAGTTATAGCTGCAGGAGCAGGGAGCTTTGTACCACGAAAACCTCCAATTGAGAATATTGAGAATTTCGAAAACAAAAATGTTTTTTACGCAATTCGAGATAAATCAATATTTAAGAATAAAAAAATTTTAATTGCAGGAGGAGGAGACTCTGCTTTGGATTGGACAAATGAACTATCAAAGGATTCTAATGTAACTCTTATACATAGAAGAAAAGAGTTTAGGGCAGCACCTGATTCTGTCTCAAAAATGCAAGAATTAGAAACAAAAGGAAGAATTAAATTTTTAAAGGGCCAAATAAAAAAGATTTCTAAAATTCAAGATAGTAGAATAATGCTTGAATACGAAAATGATGATAAAAAATCAAATATTGAAGTAGATTATCTTTTACCATTTTTTGGTTTAAAAATGGAACTAGGTCCAATTGCGGAATGGGGTCTAAACTTACACGAAAACTTAATTAAAGTGGACACTGAAAAATTTCAAACTTCTACACCTTCAATCTTTGCGATTGGTGACATAAATTGGTACCCAGGAAAACTTAAGCTTATTCTATCAGGATTTCACGAGTCTGCCTTAATGGCTCAAGAAGTATTTAAGTATTGCTTTCCTGATAAGAAAAACATTTTTAGATACACAACATCTTCTAAAGAACTTCAAAAAAAACTAGGCGTTTAATGCCAAAGTTAATAATCACAGATAGATCAGGTAAAAAGTCTAAAATTGAATATGATAGTAATTTTACATTAATGGAAACCCTTAGAGACAATGGCCACGATATTGAAGCTTCCTGCGGAGGATGTTGTGCTTGCGCTACCTGTCATGTTTATATTGATGAGAAATGGACAAACAAGCTGAATAATATGGATGATGATGAAGAATCTATGCTAGATCAAGCTTTTGATGTTAAAAATAATTCCAGATTATCTTGTCAAATTGAGCTTTCTGAAGAGCTTGATGGCTTAGAGATAGAAATTGCACCAGAGTAGTATTGACATAAATTATTAATTTGTATACAAACAGTTTGTATAAAAACTATGGCAGACACTTCTCTTAATGAGAATAGATTAGCATTATTAATTTGGCAAACATCAAATTTATGGCAATCTAAAGTAAGACATAAATTAAAAGAGAGTCAAATCACATTAAATGAATATCTTATTCTCGAGACAATTTATTTATTACAGCAAGAAAACATAAATATTACTCAACAGGATATATGTAAAAATGCATCTATTGATAGATCAGTTGTTAGCTTACGTGTTTCTAATCTAGAAGAAAAGAAGTTAATATTAAAACAACAACCACAAGATAAAAGATCTGATAGTTTAATTCTAACTGCAGCAGGGAATGATTTAATTAATAATATTATTGATCATATTGTAGATTTAGAAAATGAATTATTTAATAAATTAGGATCTGAAATTTTTAATTTCACAAATTCATTAAAGTTGTTATTGGGTAAAAAAATTAGAATTAGAGCAAAATTAAATGATTGATCAAGAATTAGCACAATCCCTAAAAGCTTGGCCTTTTAAAGAAGCATTTCAAATCATTAAAAAAAATGGTGGTTTACTGAACTTTAAAATTCCATCTAAGGGATATGTATTACTAGAAACTGGTTATGGCCCCTCAGGTTTACCTCATATTGGAACTTTTGGTGAAGTTGTAAGAACATCAATGGTAAAAAATGCATTTAGCTCTATAATTGATTGTCCAACAAAATTGATCACATTTTCTGATGATATGGATGGATTAAGAAAAGTTCCTGAAAATGTTCCAAATAAAGAAATGTTAGAGAAATTTATAGGTAAGCCACTTACTTCTATACCAGATCCATTTGGTAAATTTGAAAGTTTTGGACATCATAATAATGCAAAACTTAGAAGTTTTTTAGATGAATTTAATTTCGACTACGAGTTTGTTAGCTCAACAGAGAAATATCAAAGTGGAGATTTTAATGAAACAATATTAAGTATATTTGAAAACTATACAAAAATATTAGATATTATTTTACCTACGTTAAGGGCAGAGAGAAAAGAAACTTATAGTCCCTTTTTGCCGATAAGTGAAAATTCAGGAGAAGTACTGCAAGTAAAAATTGAAGAATATAAAATGGATTCAAAAACAATTATTTACAAGGATCCATCTTTAGACAAGTTAGTTGAAACAGAAGTAATTAATGGAAAATGTAAGTTACAATGGAAAGTAGATTGGGCAATGAGATGGATGTCGTTTGATGTTGATTATGAAATGTGCGGTAAAGATCTTACAGAGAGTGTTGATTTAGGATCCAAGATTTGTAGAGCATTAAATAAAAAACCACCCACTAATCTAATTTATGAAATGTTTTTAGATGAAAAAGGAGAAAAAATTTCTAAGTCAGTCGGCAACGGTATTAGTGTTGATGAGTGGCTACGTTACGCCTCTCCTGAAAGTCTTGCACTTTACATGTTCCAAAAACCAAAATCAGCAAAAAAACTTCATTTTGATGTAATTCCTAAGACTGTAGATGATTATCTTTCTCATTATAATTCATACTCAAGTTTAGATAAAAATAAACAGTATGATAATCCAATTTGGCATATTCATTCAGGAAAACCAAAAGAATTTAAATCAGAAATAAATTTCAATACCCTTACCAACCTAGTAAATGTTTCTAATTCTAAAGATAAAAAAGTAATATGGTCTTTTATCAATAAATATGATGAAAATATTAATGCTGATAAAAATCCTGAATTTGATCGCCTCATAGATTTTGCACTTAATTACTATGAAGATTTTATTTTGCCTAAAAAGAAATTTTTAGAGATTGATGGTAGCAATAAAGAGGTATTTATTGATATTATTAATGTTTTAGAAAATGATGTTACTGAAAAGAGTTCATCTGAAGATATTCAAACATTATTATACGAAGTAGGAAAAAAGCACGAATTTGAAAACCTAAAAGATTTTTTTAAACTAGTATATCAAGTTATGCTTGGTCAGGATCAGGGCCCTAGACTAGGATCATTTTTTAAATTATTTGGATTAAGAGAAACTATTGATTATCTAAAAAAATTAATAGATAATTAATTTATTGTACAATAGTTCATTAAAAATATTAAGTTTATTACCTCCCGAGATATCTCATACTATTACAATTAATTTTTTAAAATATTTCAAAGTAAGACAAAAAAATATTGAGGATCCTATTCTTGCACAACATCTAATGGGTTTAGATTTTATAAATCCCATTGGACTTGCTGCCGGTTTTGATAAAAATGCTGAAGTGATGCATTCCATGTTTTCATTTGGTTTTGGATTTCTTGAAGTTGGTACAATTACTCCAAAACCTCAAAGTGGCAACTCTAAACCTAGAGTATTTAGATTAAGTGAAGATAAAGCCATTATCAATAGTTTAGGATTTAATAATAAGGGTATAAAAAAAGTAAAAAAAAAT
>CACBQR010000047.1 GCA_902541435.1 uncultured Alphaproteobacteria bacterium | reverse complement strand
AGATAATATAAAAATTAATTTTTATAAAATAAATATACAAAAAAAATATACAGATAATATTTCCGATGTTATCAAAAAATTGAAACTTAATATTGATAATTATATTCCTTCTCCTTTATCTTCCTCTTTATCATCACTAACAAAAGATGAAAAAGAGCTTGGGACTATTTGTATTGATTTAGGCCATTCAACATCTTCTATATCAGTATTTGAAAATAATAAGTTTGTGTATGGAGATGCAATAGGTGTTGGTAGCAATAATGTTACATTAGATATTGCTCGAGGTTTATCTACTAATATTTCCAGTGCTGAAAGATTAAAAACTTTATACGGTTCTTTAGTCTCATCGCCCAGCGATGATCATGAAATAATAGAAATTCCAATAATTCATTTAAACAAATAACAAGATCAAGCTTAAACGCTATTATTAGACCGCGTATTGAAGAAACTTTAGAAATGATATGGCAAAAAATTAAAGACAATAATTTAAACAATAAAAAATTAAATAATGTAGTTCTTACTGGAGGTGGGGCAATGATGGATAATATTGAAAAATATGTAGAAACAATTTTTGCAAGTGGCGTGAGAGTATCAAGTCCCTTAGAACAATTAAATTTGGATAGTAATTTTAAAAAACCCAATTTTTGCGATATTATTGGATCTATTTTGTATGACCAAGATTTATTCAAAATTGATTTTTTATCAAATCAATCAAAAAATTCAAAAAAACGAGGAATATCGGGCTTTTTTTCTTGGCTTGATCAGTATATTTAGATACTACTATATATAGTAAATTATATTGACGATTTCGAACATAAATCGTTAAGAACTATTTAAAACGGCGGAGATTACAATGACTATCAATATTTCAATACAAGATGTAGCGCAAAACTTACATCCCAAAATAACAGTTTTGGGAGTAGGTGGATCTGGCGGAAATGCAGTTAACAATATGATTAATGCTAATTTAGAAGGTGTAGATTTTTTAATAGCTAATACTGATGCGCAAGCTTTACAAATTTCAAGTTGTCCAAACAAAATTCAATTAGGATTAAACAGCACCAAAGGTTTGGGTGCGGGAATGAGACCTGATATTGGAAGACAGGCAGCAGAAGAAGCAATTCAAGATCTAAATGAAAAGTTTGAAGGTAGTCATATGCTTTTTATAGCAGCTGGAATGGGTGGCGGTACTGGTACAGGAGCTGCACCAGTAATTGCTAAACTAGCAAGAGAAAAAGGAATACTTACTGTAGGCGTGGTAACTAAACCTTTTCACTTTGAAGGCTCTCAAAGGATGAAGTTAGCTGAGAAAGGTATTGAGGAATTGCAACAGTATGTTGACACATTACTAACAATACCTAATCAAAATTTATTTAGAATTGCTAATGAAAAAACTACTTTTTCTGATGCTTTTAAGATGGCAGACGATGTTTTATATGCAGGTGTTAGAGGCGTAACTGATCTTATGGTTCAGCCTGGAATGATAAATTTAGATTTCTCAGATATCAAAACTGTAATGTCTGAAATGGGTAAAGCTATGATGGGTACTGGTGAAGCACAAGGTGAAGGAAGAGCTATTGCAGCTGCTGAGGCAGCTATTGCAAACCCTTTAATTGATGATGTGTCCTTAAAAGGTGCAAAAGGTCTAATAATTAATATTACCGGTGGCAAAGATATTACATTGTATGAAGTTGATGAAGCTGCAAATAGAATCAAACAAGAAGTTGATGAAGAAGCAAACATTATTTACGGAACTACTTGCGACGATAGACTTGAAGGTGTTGTAAGAGTTAGCATTGTTGCTACAGGCATTGAAGCAAACAATAATATATCAGCTAAACCGATAGAAAGCTTTGCACCAATAAATATAAATAATGATATTTATAAACAAGATATAGAAAAATCTGAATTATTGTCTGAAAGTACTATTTTGCAGGAAAATACCTCACAAGATGGGAACATTCTAGATGAAGAGATTAATGAGATAGCACATGAAGGAATGCTCAATAATCAAAATTCTGATAACTTTAATAAAGATGAGCAAACAAATACTAACCAATTAGAGACTTCAAGCTTAGAAGAAAATATTGATGATAAATCATTCCTTCAAAACGAAGTTACAGAAACTTTAGATCAAATTGAAACTGATAATATCTCTGAAGAAGTATCAAGCTCATCTTTCGATATAGATAAGCCAAATGAAGCAAGTGTAAGAAGGTTAAGTTTATTTGATACTCTTTCTACTGAAAATAAATCTGAAGATTTAGCTGAAGATAATAATATTCTTACAAAGACTGAACCTGTTTTTGCATCCTCTGAGGAAAAGATTGAAGAAAATGACTCTAAGGACAACATTTCTGAAGATGATAATTCAAGTATCATTGAAAAAGAGGAATTCAGTGCTGAAGAAAGTGAAACTTCTGAAATAGATGATGAGTTTAATCAGGAAACAGAGGAAGAGCTTTTAGATATACCAACTTTCCTTAGAAGACAGGCTAATTAGCACATAAGCTATTATCTGCAATATTCTGAAATATTAGGTTAGTTGTTAAGAACGTCAAAAATATGTAATAAAAAAAAGTGCTGAAATAAGCACTTTTTTTTAAAATGATAGACATATCAAATTATTCTAAAAATCAACAAACAATAGCCGAACCAGTGTCAATTAATGGAATAGGATTACATTCAGGTGTAGATGTAACCATGAAATTATATCCTGCTGAAGCTGATTATGGAATACAGTTTATCCGAAAGGATCTAAATAAAAATAACATCATTGAAGCTATATGGTCAAATGTAACTAATACAAAATTAAGTACAACTATAAGTAATCAAAATGGTGCAAGTGTCTCAACAATTGAGCATTTGATGAGTGCTTTGTCTGGATTGCATATAGACAATATCAAAATTGAAATTGATGGACCAGAAGTCCCAATAATGGATGGAAGTTCAATTAAGTTTGTTGATCTTATTGATCAAACTTCCACTCAAAGTTTAAATAAAAGAAGAAAAATTTTAAAGGTTAAAAAAAATATTAAAGTAGAAAATAATGACTCATCTGTTGAATTAAAACCTAATAATCAATTTTCAATTGATTTTGAAATAGATTTTCCTAGTAAATTAGTAAGTAAACAAAGTTGTCAATTACAATTAGTAAATGGAAATTATAAAACTGATATTGCATCAGCACGCACTTTTGGATTTGAAAAAGATGTCGATATGCTGAGATCAAATGGTTTAGCACTAGGCGGCTCCCTAGATAATGCAGTTGTTGTTGGAGAAAGTAAAATACTTAATTTAGATGGATTACGCTTTAAGGATGAGTTTGTAAGACATAAAATTCTTGATTCTATCGGAGATTTGTATTTAGCTGGAGCCCCAATTCATGGATATTTTTTAGGTAACAAATCAGGTCATCATTTAAATAACTTATTATTAAGGTCTTTATTTGCTGATAAAGATAACTACGAATATATTTAGTTAAATCATTTTCTTTGGATCGACTATCTTATCAAATTCCTGTTCAGAAATTATTTTTAATTTTAATGCCGCTTCTTTAAGAGTCAAATTTTCATCAAATGCTTTTTTAGCAATTTTTGCTGCATTATCATATCCAATACTTTTGTTTAAAGCAGTTACAAGCATTAAAGAATTATTTAAATGATTATCAATCATTATTTTATTTGCCTTTATTCCTCTTAAACAATTTTTATTAAAACTTTTTATTCCATCGTTAATAAGATTCACAGATTGAATAATATTAAAGGCAATAACTGGTTTATAGGCATTCAATTGAAAGTGACCATTTGAACCCGCAATATCTACAGTTGTACTATTTCCAATTACTTGAACGCATACCATACTTAATGCTTCAATTTGAGTTGGATTTATTTTTCCTGGCATTATTGATGATCCAGGTTCATTTGCAGGTAATATCAATTCTCCTAAACCTGATCTAGGCCCAGATGCTAAAAATCTAATGTCATTTATAATTTTTAATAATGAAATTGATAAAGTTTTTAAAGAATTTGAAAAATTAATTAGTGGATCATGAGAAGCTAAAGACTCAAATTTATTTTGAGATGGTTTATAATTATCTCTAGTAAGTTTATTCAAATATTTACAAAATACTTTATCAAATTTTTTTGGCGCATTAATTCCAGAACCTACAGCAGTCCCACCTTGAGCAAGATATTTTAATTCTGATTTTGAAACTTCTATTCTTTTTAAACAGGCTTGTAATTGAGTACAAAAAGCTGAAAACTCATCACCTAAAGTAATTGGCGTTGCATCTTGAGTATGAGTTCTTCCTATTTTAATTATATTTTGAAATATTTTTTTCTTTTTTTGAAATTCTTTTATTAATTCTTTTAAAGTTGGAATCAAATCTTTTATTGATAACTCATTTATTGCTACATGCATTATTGTTGGAAAGGTATCATTTGATGATTGGGATAAATTTACATGATCATTTGGGTGAATAGGTTTTTTACTTCCAATTCTTCCTTTTAATTTTTTGATTATATGATTACTAATTACTTCATTTGCATTCATATTAGTTTGAGTTCCAGATCCAGTTTGCCATACTGATAATGGAAACTCTTCAATAAGTTTTAAATTAATAATATCATCGCAGGCTTTAGATATTAATGATCCCAATTTTTTATCTATAATACCCAGTTCTATATTAGCTTCAGCAGCTGCTTTCTTTTGTTGACCTAAGGCGATAATCAATTCTGATGGTATTTTTTCACTGCCAATTTTAAAATTTTCTAAAGATCTTTGAGTTTGTGCACCCCAAAGTTTATTTTGATCAATTTTTT
>CACBQR010000046.1 GCA_902541435.1 uncultured Alphaproteobacteria bacterium | reverse complement strand
ATAAAGTATCACCTAAAAATATACCTACAATTCCTGAAACAATAATAATAGTTAAGTAATCAATACTAATTGTATTCCAAGTATTTATATAAAATGTGTAAGTAATTAACATTATTGATACAAAAAATAATCTAAGACGATTAAAGGCTAAACCTCCAATAGTTCTTGTAACATCTGCTGATACTAAAGATGCTACTGCCCAACAAAGTGCAGCAGCCATTGCAATAAAGTAATAATAGATCATATTATTTATTAAAATAAACTTAAAATAAATTTAATAGGTATTGATAAATACTCACCTAAGAGATGTTCTTGTAATGCAAATCTTTTAATTAATCCTGTAGCTCTTAATATTGCATATATTAATAAAGCCCATAAATAAATTCCAAAAATAAAATTTATGTATGATACTATTTTTTTAAATTTGTTATAATAATTCATATGAAACCTAAATATTGGAATAAAGGTAAGATTTATCTATCAAATAAAGATAAAGTTTTGAAGAAATTAATTCAAACTTATAGGAATGAATATTTAAATCTAAATTCTAATTATTTTCATTCATTAATTAATTCAATAATTGGTCAACAAATATCTGTATCTGCAGCTGATTCGATGAAAACTAAATTTTTTAAACTTAAAAGAAATATAACACCACAAACCGTATCAAAATTACGTACTACAGATTTACGAAAATGCGGACTATCAAGACAAAAAATTTTGTATATTAGAAATATTTCTAAATTTTTTTTACAAAACAAGAAATTCATAAAAAATATAAATAAATCTTCTGAAGAAGAAATTTATAATAATTTAATTGAAATAAAAGGAGTAGGGAATTGGACTATTCATATGTTTTTGATGTTTAGTTATGGAAGTTCAAATATTTTTCCAACAGGTGATTTAGGGTTTTTAAAAGCCATTTCAAAACTTTATAAAGTTCAACTTCCTATAAGTGAAAGAAAACTTAAATTGCTCTATAAAAAATGGAGTCCATATAGTTCACAAGCTACATGGTATTTATGGAGATCATTAGACCCCATTCCAGTTAATTATTGATATTTGCTCCTTGCTCTATCCAAACTTTTAATATCTCTCTTTCATTTTTAGTAATACCAGTAAGATTATTCGGAGGCATGATTTCAGCATCAATAGCCTGAGCTTTGATTAATTTTATATTATTTACAATATCTTGAGCCGTGTCATATACCACTCCTTTTGGTGCCGCTTCAATACCTTCATAAGTTGGATATTTTGCATGACATGTTCCACATCTGTATTTAATTATATTTTGTACTTCATTGAAACTTACTAATTCTAAAGCAAGAGATGCATTTGCATCTTTTTTTTCAAATATTGAAAGACTGCTTAAAGTCATTAAAAAAAACATGATTAAACCTGCTGAAGGTAAAATCCAAAATTTATATTGTTTTTTATTTCTTAAATTAAAGTAATGGCGAGTTAAAATACCAGCTATCGATATAACAGCTAAAATTAACCAATTATTTACTGCTCCATACGTAAAAGAAAAATGTGAGCTAATCATGATAAATAAAACAGGTAGTGTAAAATAATTATTATGTATTGATCTGTTTTTTGCTTCTAATGAAAGATTTAAATTTGGCTTTTGTTTGTTTTCAGCTGATGAAACAAGATTTCTTTGTGCAGGAATAATTACTCTGAAAACATTAGCCGCCATAATGGTGCCAATAATTGCTCCAACATGAATGTATGCAGCTCTTGATCCATAAATTTGAGTCAAAAAATAACTTAATAATACAAATAACAAAACACCAGTTGCAATCAAAGTTTGTTCATTATCTTTTAAAACATTTTTACAAAGATAATCATATAGAAGCCAAGATCCTATAAGTAAGAATATAGATATTAATATTGCTTGAAAGGGTGTTAATATAATACCGCTTGCTCCCAACATCATAGAGCTTGCATTTAAATAATAAACTAAAATAAGTAGCACAAAACCACTTATCCAAGTTGCATATGCTTCCCATTTAAACCAATGAAGAACTTTAGGAAGTTTTTTAGGAGGTCCTTTTAATTTTTCAATTCTATAAAACCCACCTGAATGAACAGACCATAAATAACCATCAAGGTGTTTAAAATCTGGATCATCTCTTTCCAGTCTACTATCTAGCCAATTAAAATAAAATGATGTTCCAATCCATGCTACACCAACAATTATATGAACCCATCTAACAATTAAATGTAACCACTCCGAATATACCGCAAATAAAGTTTCTGTTGGAACTCCTAAATTATAAAAAGCTGCAGTAAAAGCTATAACTATTGTAGTTGCAATTACAATATAGAGCCTTTGTTCTTTAGATTTTAAACCCGAAAATGCCCCAAGGATAAAAAATAATAATAATCCCAATAATGCTGATGCTGGTAGTGACAAAAGTAAATTATGAAAAAAAGTTTGGAAGTCATAAGATTGAACTGGTGCAACAATTTTAAGAAACAATTCCATATTAATATCTTATTTTATTTTCTTCTTTTTCCCAAATATTAAATGCTTTTATTGCCTCGTCACGTGATAATTGACTGATAGGGATTTTTCTCTCTTTCATTTCTAGTGATAGTTCATCATAAATAAACTTGTCATCAAATTTAATTTTTGCAGCATCTTCTCTAGAATTACCATAATATACTTTGTCTATATGTGACCAATATATCGCACTCAAGCACATAGGACATGGTTCGCAACTGGAATATAATTCACAACCTTTTAAGTTAAAAGTATTTAATTTTTGACATGCATTTCTAATAGCAACAATTTCAGCATGAGCAGTAGGATCATTGTTAAATGTTACTCTATTTACTCCTTCTGCAATAATTTGATTTTCTTTTACAATTACACACCCAAAAGGACCTCCATTATTTTTGATATTATCAATTGATAGTAAAATAGCTCTTTTCATAAAATCGATGTTTGTCATATAACTTTTTTAATTTTATTATTTGACAAATGTTTTAAGTTATTTTTTATTGATATTATTCTTGTAATTATTGAGAAAGCTATTTCACTCGGATCTTTTGAATTACCAATATCAATTCCAATAGGACACTCAATTTTATCAACTATTGATTTATTGTGACCGTTATCAATCAATCTTTTATAAAACCTTTTTTTCTTTGTAAGAGATCCAATTAAACCAACAAAAGTATTATTTTTTTTCAAAATTTCATTTAATATTTTTAAGTCATAATCATGACTGTGAGTTAAGACTATAAAATAAGAATTATCTTCTAGTTTTGATACAATCTCCCAAGGTTTTTTTGAAAGTAAATAATTTATATCTTTGATATTTGTCATTTTTAAATAATCTTCTCTTGAATCAATTATAAAAGTATTAAAATTAATATTTTCTAATTTAGAAATTAACGCTTGACCAATATGTCCTGATCCAAAGATATATAAGTTAGGTTTAACATTATTAACAATATATTCATCTTTTAGTGCATCTTTGGAATTATTATGTAAGCTTAATTTAACTTGTACGTATCCACCACAACATTGTCCAATTCCTGGTCCAAGCGGAATATTCATTACTTTGTTTGCTATATTACTATTTATTAATTTTTTCGCTTCATCTATAACTAAATACTCTAAGTTTCCGCCACCGATAGTTCCAAAGATAGTATCAGTTGAGATTAATATAATGTCATCTAAACTATTGGGTGATGACCCTTTAACTTCAATAATTTTAGCTTTAACTATTTTACTATTAAAACTTATATTTTTACTTAATTTTTTGAGATACATTTTAATGCAAACTTTTTAATATATTTTCAGCAGTAGCAGGTGCAATTAAATTTTCAGAATTTTTTCTTTTGTTGGCATTATATACTGCGTCCTTTAATGCGATAAAACTTGAAATTGCTAACATAAATGGTGGCTCTCCAACCGCTTTAGAGCGATTAATAACCTTTTCTTTGTTAAAACCACGATCATATATTTCGACATTAAAATTAAATGGTGTTTCACCAGCAGTAGGTATTTTGTAAGTCGAAGGACTATGAGTTGTTAGCACTCCATTTGATTTCCAAGATACTTCTTCAGTTGTGAGCCAACCTAATCCTTGAATATAACCACCCTCAATTTGCCCTTTATCAATTCTCTTATTAATAGAATTCCCAACATCATGAATTATATCAACTTGAAGAATTTTATTTTCACCCGTTAATTTATCAATGATTACTTCTGTTACCGCTGCTCCATAAGTAAAATATAAGAATGGTCTTCCTTGAAGTGTTTTTGTATTTACATTAATTTTGTCAGTTTTATAGAAACCTGAAGATGACAATGGAATTCTATTTAAGTAAGCAGTATTTATCAATTCTTTAAAAGATATTTTTCTTTTATCAAAATAAACAAAATTATTTTCATATTTTATTTTGCTATTTGTTTTAAAATAATCATATATAAATTCATTTAGACCTGATTTGATATTATTGATAGCATTAACAATTGCTGCTCCATTTATATCGGTTGTAGCTGATGCTGCACTTGCTGATGTGTTAGGCACTTTTTCTGTGTCCGTTGAAGAGATTTTTATATTTTCGTAATTAAGGCCAAATTCATTTGAAGCCACTAAAGCAAGTTTCGTCATTAATCCTTGACCCATTTCAATTCCTCCATGGTTTAAATGAATGGATCCATCAGTGTAGATATGAACTAAGGCACCACCTTGGTTTAAATGAGTAGTTGTAAATGATATTCCAAACTTTACAGGTGTTATTGCTATTCCTTTTTTTAGAACTTTATTTTTTTTATTAAAATTATCAATTTCTACTTTTCTTTTTTTGTAATTAGATTTCTTAATAA
>CACBQR010000045.1 GCA_902541435.1 uncultured Alphaproteobacteria bacterium | reverse complement strand
AAAAAATTAATATATGATTATGATGGTCTTTATGAAACAGCAAAATTAGCTACAAAAAACTTAGATGAAGTAATTGATATTAATTTCTATCCAACTGATAAAACTGAAAGATCTAATAACAAACATAGACCAATAGGTTTAGGAATACAGGGTCTTGCTGATGTCTACTTTAAATTGGGAATAGCTTATGAATCCGAAGAAGCCAAAGAAATAAATAAATTAATTTTTGAGACAATTTACTTTGGAGCTTTAGAAGCTTCATGCGAGTTAGCAAAAGAAAAAGGAGCTTATGAAACATTTAAAAACTCACCAATTTCGGAAGGTAAGTTTCAGTTTGATCTATGGAATGTTAATCCTTCTTCAAAGTGGGATTGGGATTCACTTAGAACTAAAATTAAAGAGCACGGTGTAAGAAATTCTTTAACGACAGCTTGCATGCCAACTGCGTCAACGGGTATTATATTAGGTAATACTGAAACATTCCAAATACAAACCTCTAATATATATAAAAGACAAACACTCTCAGGTGAGTTCCTACTCGTAAATAGATATCTAGTGAATGAACTTTCGCAAAGAGGATTGTGGAATAAAGAAATGAGAGACAAAATAATTTTAGAAAATGGATCAGTAGAAAACATAAATGAAATTCCAATCGAACTTAAAGAAGTTTATAAAACAGTTTGGGAAGTATCACAAAAAACTGTAATTGATATGTCAGCAGATAGAGCACCATTTATTGATCAAACCCAATCAATGAATCTTTGGCTTTCAACACCTACATTTGGAAAAGTTAATTCAATGCATATGTATGCTTGGAAAAAAGGTCTTAAAACAGGAATGTATTATCTAAGAAGTAGATCAGCAGTTGATGCTGTAAAAGTTACAGTTTCATCAGAAAAAGCAGCAAAAGATGCTTATATAAATACCGCTATTAAACAAAATAATGAACCAGAAGATTGCGAGACTTGCAGTGCATAAAGAAGGAGTAAAGAATGATATCAAAAGGCGTTAAATCAATATTTCCAATAAAAAACCAAGAAATTTGGGATAGGTACAAACAACATATTCAAGCCTTTTGGACAACTGAAGAAGTATCTTTGCAAGATGATTTAAGAGATCTTGAAACTTTAAATGATGGTGAAAAACATTTTATTAAACACGTACTTGCGTATTTTGCTAACTCCGAAGCAATGATTAACGAAAACCTAGCAAGTAGGTTCTACAAAGAAATTTTAATTCCTGAAGCGAGATGTTTCATATCTATGCAAATGTTGAATGAATCAATTCATGCAGAGATGTATGGTCTTCAAATTGAGGCTTATGTAAAAGATGCAAAAGAAAAAGATATGCTTTTTGATGCAATACAAAACGTACCATGTATTAACCACAAAGCACAATGGGTATCAAAATGGCTCAATGGTAGTCAAAATTTATTAACAAGACTAATAGGATTTGGATTAGTTGAAGGTTTATTTTTTGCAGGCTCTTTCTGTGCAATATATTATTTCAGAAAAAGAGGTTTACTGCCTGGTTTAGCTTTATCAAACGATTGGATTGCAAGAGACGAAGGAATGCATTTTAGTTTCTCATCTCTAATGTTTAGAACTTTAAGAGATAAATTTAATAATAAAACATTAACTGATACAGATATCAATGATTTGTCTTTGATACCCTCAGATGTACCTCAATCACAATTTGAAGAAATTGTTAGAGAAGCAGTAGCTTTTGAGAAGGAATTTGTAAAAGATGCACTCCCAGTAGATTTGATTGGTATGAATGCTGACTTAATGTGTCAATATATTGAAGCTGTTGCAGATAGAATTGCTGATCTTTTTGAATTTGACAGAGTATTTAAGACAGAAAATCCTTTTGATTTTATGAGAGCTTTAGACGTTCAAAATGTCACTAACTTTTTTGAAAAGAGAGTATCTGAGTATCAAAGACCAACAGATAGAGCCTTGAGTTTTGATGAAGCGTTTTAATGGAAGCAGAGATATATTCTAAAACTAATTGTGGTTACTGTGATAGGGCTAAACTACGTTTAGCAAAATATAATCCAAAGATTTATATGCTTGACACAGATTATTCGAGAGAAGATTTTTTTGAAAAGTTTCCCAATGCTAAAACTTTTCCTCAAATAATTTTAAATGGCGAAAAAATTGGAGGGTATCACGAGCTTGAAAAATGGTTTGAAATGAACACATTTGATGAAGAATTCTAAATAACCTTTTTTTTTCCTTTTCTTGTGTAAGCTTTTTTATTTTTAATAATTCTTTGTTTATACTTTGGCAATTTTAAATCTTGAGCATAGGGATTTCTTTTCTTAATTTTTTTTTTAATTTCCATAAACTATAGTCTAATGCGCCTGCCCCCAATGATCACCAACCCCAAAATCAACTGTGAGCGGAACTGAAAAATCTTTATATTTTAAATGTACTGACTCCATAATTGTTTTTACATTACTTACTAAATTGTCATATTTTTTACTTTCGACTTCAAAAATTAGCTCATCATGTACTTGTAATAGCATTTCAGCCTCAATATTTTTAAGTTTTATTTGCTTATGAATTTCAATCATTGCCAACTTTATAATGTCTGCTGCACTTCCTTGTATTGGAGCATTAATAGCTTGTCTTTCAGCAAAACCCCTTACAGCAAAATTCTTATCAGCAATTCCCTTGATATTAATTTTCCTTTTAAAAATTGTTTCAACGTATTGATTTGTTTTTGCAAAATCAATTTGATAGTCCATATATTTTTTAATTTTTGGATATTTAATAAAATACTCATTTATATAATTTTTTGCTTCTGTATTGGAAATATCAAGTTGTTTAGCTAAACCGTATGGACTAATACCATATAGAATACCAAAATTAATTGCTTTTGCTTTTCTTCTATAATCATTGTTTATTTGACTATCGTTTAAATTAAAAATTTCCTTAGCAGTCGATGCATGAATATCTTCATCGTTTTTAAAAGCTTTTATAAAATTTTTATCATTTGAAATTTCTGCAGCTAATCTAAGCTCTATTTGAGAATAATCAAAACTGACTAATTTTTTCCCTTTTCCACTAACAAAAGCTGTTCTTATTTTTTTTCCATTTTCAGTTCTAATTGGGATATTTTGAAGATTTGGATCTGTAGAGCTTAATCGGCCTGTTAAAGTATTAGCTAAACCGAATGATGTATGAACTCTACTTTTACCATCTGTTAATCTAAATAAAGCATCTGTATAAGTTGATTTAAGTTTTGTTAATTCTCTCCAATCAAGAACAAGTTGTGCAATTTCAAATCCATCTGAAGCTAAATTATTTAAAGTTGAAGAATCAGTAGAATATGTGCCTGATTTTGTTTTTTTACCACCAGGTATTTTTAGGTTAACAAATAATATCTCACCTAATTGTTTAGGCGAGCCAATATTGAACTCTTCTTTTGAAAGTTTATAAATATTCTTTTCAAGCTTTTTACTTTCATTTTCAAATTCATTACTGAGAGTTGTTAAAAACTTTTTATTTACCTCGATACCATTTGCTTCAATTGAAGATAATACCTCTACAAGAGGCAAATCGATGTTTTGATAAACAAAATTAGCCTTTTCTTTTATTAAACGAGGGTAAAGATTTTGAAAAAGTTTGAATGTTAATAGAGAATCTTCGGCAGCATAATTGATTGCATTATCAATAGTTACTTTATCAAAAGTAATTTCATTTTTTCCTGTGCCAACAACATCTTTATATTTAATTGTTGTATGATTTAAATGATTGAATGAAAGATCATCTAAATTGTGCTTATAAATTCCATTATCAATTGAGTAGGAAATTAACATTGTGTCTGCAATTGAATTAAACGTTACTCCATACTTATTTAAAATTCTAATATCATATTTAATGTTTTGTCCAATTTTTAAGATTGATTCATTTTTACAAATTTTATTAATATGATTAATTACATAATTTTCTTCTAACTGATTATCAATTTTTTTTGACCCATCTAAAGTAGTATGGTTTATAGGAATATAGTAAGAAATGTTTTCACTATAACATATTGATATGCCAACTAATTTAGCATTTTCAATATTTAGTGAATTAGTTTCAGTATCAATAGCACATATACCCTTTTTTTCAATTTCGGTTAAAATATTTTCAAAATTTTTCTTTGAATTAATTAATTGGTATTTTGGTTCTATTTCTTTTTTCTGAATAATATTATCATTATCACTAGATATAAAAGAATTGGATTTTAATCTTTCAGAGGTTGACCTAAAACCCTGTTCTTTTAGAAATTTAAAGATATTATTATTTTCTTTTTTTAATTCATTATATGTTTTTATTTTCTCAATACCCTTAGATATTTTTACATCATTTTTTAGTGTTACAAGTTCCAAACTTAATTTGATATCATTTTTTGATTCTATAAGAATATTTCTTCTTTTTTCTTGCTTTATTTTATCAAGATTTTTTATTAGACCGTCAATGTCGTTAAATTCATTTATTAATTGAGACGCAGTCTTAGGCCCAATTCCAGGAGCACCTGGAATATTATCTACTTTATCTCCTGTTAGAGCTTGAATATAAATAACTTTATCTGGTTGCACTCCAAATTTTTCCTCAACATCTTTAATTTCTATTTTTTTATTTTTCATTGGATCAAGCATTGTCACATTTTTACTTACAAGCTGCATTAAATCTTTATCTGAAGAAACTATGATAGTCTCAATTTTATCTTTTTCTGCTAAGTTTACATAAGTAGCTATTAAATCATCAGCTTCAAATCCATCTATTTCTAATTGAGGTATATTAAAACTCTCTACACACTTTCTGATTAAAGGAAACTGTGGTATTAAATCTTCAGGAGCTTCTCCTCTATTAGCTTTATACTCAGGATAAATAGCATTTCTAAAATTCTCTCTTGCGGCATCAAATATTACTATCATTTTGTCATCACTGTAATCTTCTATGAGCTTAACAAGCATATTTGTAAATCCAAAAACTGCATTAATTGGAGTACCATCAGCACGATTCATGGGAGGAAGACCATAATAAGCTCTAAAAATATACGCTGAACCATCAACAAGTATCAATCTGCTCTGTTTATTCATTGTAAATTTAAATATATATAAGATTTTAAATAAATGTCAGACTATAAATATTCTATTGAGGCTAAAAATGTAAATAAAGTTTTTTATAAAAAATCTCAAAAAGTTAATGCATTGATTGATTTTAGTATAAAACTTGAGAGAGGAAAAATTCATGGTTTGTTGGGTCCTAATGGTGCAGGTAAATCAACTTTTATAAATATTCTCGGTGGTTTAGTAAAAAAAAATTCAGGATATGTAAATATTTGTGGGATAAATATAGATGAAAATATTAAATTATGTAAATTCAAGATAGGTATCGTTCCTCAAGAGCTTAATATTGATCCATTTTTTTCTCCTGCTGAGTTGTTAGAACTTCAAGCGGGATTATAT
>CACBQR010000044.1 GCA_902541435.1 uncultured Alphaproteobacteria bacterium | reverse complement strand
TTTAAAAGGTATTAAAACTATAATTCATTTAGCTAATGTTGCAAATGATCCTGCTGTTGAATTAAATCCAACAGTTTCATGGGATATCAATGTACTTTCAACTTATAAAATAATAAATCTATGTATAAAAAGTGGTGTAGAAAAATTTATTTTTGCAAGTTCTGGTAGTGTGTACGGAGTAAAAAAAGAAAAAAAAGTAACAGAAAATTTAGATTTAGTCCCTATCTCAACCTACAATCAAACAAAGATGATAGCTGAACGTGTTCTTCTTAGTTATAAAAATAAAATCAAAATCTATTGCATAAGACCAGCTACAGTGTGTGGTTATAGCAATAGAATGAGATTAGATCTATCTGTAAATATGTTGACCATGCAGGCTCTGCAAAAAAAACAAATTAACGTTTTTGGCGGATCTCAAATAAGACCAAATATTAATATTTATGATTTAGCTAAGTTATATAAGTTATTTATTAATAATGATTTTGAAAGTGGTTTTTATAACGCAGGATTTGAAAATTTATCAATTCTAAATATTGCTAAAAAAATTCAAAAACTTATTCCTAGCAAAATAAACATTACCAAATCTAATGATATTCGCTCTTATAGATTAGACTCTTCAAAACTTTTGTCGCTTGGTTTTAAACCAAAAAAAACTGTAGATGATGCCATTAATGAGCTTGCACAATTATTTCATTCAGGAAAATTAAAAAATGATGAAAAATATTATAATATTAATTGGATGAAAAAAAGAAAATATATTTAAGTGAGACTTTCGAAAATAAAAAAAATACTCGTCTTAGGTAGTAATTCATTCGCTGGTTCATGGTTTATAGATGGGGCAATAAAAAAAAATATTAAAGTAATAGGTGTTAGTAGATCAAAAGAAAATTCAGTAAATTTTTTAAAATACAAATCAAATAAATTAAAAAAAAATTTTAAATTTCACAACTTAGATTTAAATATTGATAATAAAAAAATTATAAATTTGATTAAATATCAAAAACCTGAAATTATTGTAGATTTTGCAGGCCAAGGCATGGTTGCTCAAAGTTGGAATTATCCGCATCAATGGTATAATACAAATATTGTTTCTAAAGTTAAAATACATAACGCAATTAAAAATGAAAAATTTTTAAAACAATACATCAGAATTTCTACACCTGAGGTTTATGGCAATTCTAATAAAACTTTAAAAGAAAATTCTTCAATAAACCCCTCTACTCCTTATGCTGTCTCTCATGCCGCAATAGATAAAAGTCTAGATATTTTTTTTAAAGAATATAACTTTCCAGTAATAACTTGTAGGTTCTCAAATTTTTATGGTCCATTCCAACAATTATATAGAATCATTCCTAAAGCTTTTTTATCAGCTCTAATGCATAAAAAACTTCCACTTCACGGTGGAGGAAAGAGTATAAGATCTTTTATTTATGGAGATGATATAGTTAGTGCAATTTTTAAAATTATAGATGCTGGTAAATTAGGTGAAACTTACCACTTTTCATCTGATGAATTTATATCTATTTATAACTTATTAAAAAAAATATCTCATATTGTTGATGTAAATATGGATAAATTTGTAGAGATTACGGAAGATAGACGTGGTAAGGATCATATGTATAAAATGAATGCAAATAAAGCTAAAAATGAATTATTGTGGCTACCAAATACTAATCTTGATAAAGGTTTACAAAAAACTTATAATTGGGTTATTGATAATTTTGATAAATTAAAAGATCAAAAAAAAGTATATATTCATAAAAAATAAATATTTGATTAATGAAAAATATAGAAAGAAACTTTTTGCCCGGTCAATACGATAAGACTAATTCTTTAAAAATTAACCATAATTATCTCGGTGAACAATTTAGTGACTATGATGAAATACTTAGAAAAATATCAATAGTAGTTAAAAATCAAGATTTTACTCTTGGCAGGCAGGTAGATAATTTTGAAGATAAATTCAAAGATTTAATAAATTGCAAGCATGCAATTGGCGTTGGAAGTGGAACGGATGCAATTTTTCTATCATTGAAATCTCTTAACATTAAAGAAGGAGATGAAGTAATAACCACTCCTTTTACTTTTTATGCAACAATTGGAGCTATAGTAACTGCGGGTGCAAAACCAGTATTTGTGGATGTTGATGATGATTTTAATATTGATACAAATTTAATTGAAAGTTCAATAACAGAAAAGACTAGAGCAATAGTCCCGGTTCATTGGGCAGGCAAGCCATGCAATATGAATAAAATGTTAGACATTTCAAATAAATATAACTTACAAATCATTGAAGATGCATGCCACGCATATCTTGCCACTTACAAAGGTAATTATGCTGGAACTTTTGGGAAATCTGGTTGCTTCTCACTTCATCCTCTTAAAAATTTAAATGTATGGGGCGATGGAGGAATTATAGTCACTAATGATGATAAATTTGCTGAACATTTGAGGTTAATAAGAAATCATGGTCTTAAAAATCGAAATTTGTGTGAGACTTTTGCATACAATTCAAGACTCGATACAATACAAGCAGTTGTTGCAATGCACCTATTAGATAAAATTAATCACATTACTGATAAAAGAATTTTCAATGCTAATTATCTTGATATGGAATTAGGTAATTTGAATGAAGTAAAAATTCCTAATAGAGATAAAAATAATGTAAAAAGTGTACATCATATATATCCTCTTCAATTTGAAAAAAGAGATAAATTAATGAATTATTTAATTTCTTTTGGCATTGATGCTAAAATTCATTATCCTGTTCCAATGCATCTACAACCGGCCGCAAAAGATCTTGGATACAATGAAGGAGATTTTCCAAAGACGGAATTATTAAGTAAAAAAACTTTATCACTGCCAATTCACGAATTTATAACTGAAGATGATATGAACTTTATGATTGGTAAAATAAAAGATTTTTATACAATAAAATGAAAGTTCCTTTTGTAGCTTTGAACAAACAATTTTCTTCTTTGGAAAATAGTTTGTTGAGTAAATTTAAAAAAATTGGAAAAAGTGGCCAGTATATTATGGGTGATGAATTAAAATCTTTTGAAAAAGATTTTTCATCCTTTTGTAAGACTAATTATTCAATAGGTGTAGGAAATGGTTCAGATGCTATTGTGTTTGCTTTAAAAGCCTGTGGAATTAATTACGGAGATGAAGTTATAATTCCAGCTAATTCATTTATAGCTACTGCATGGGCAGTTGCAGCTTGTAACGCTCTACCTGTTTTTGTGGATATTAATGATGATTTAAATATTAATCCAGAATTAATTGAAAATAAAATTACAAAAAAAACAAAAGCAATTATTCCAGTTCACTATACAGGTAAAATTGCTAATATGGATTTAATCAATAAAATAGCAAAAAAAAATAACTTATTTGTTATAGAAGACGCTGCTCAATCAATTGGAGCAATGTATAAAAATAAAATGGCTGGTTCGCTTGGTCATTTTGGTTGTTTTAGTTTCCATCCTCTAAAAAATTTAGGTTTATATGGAGATGGTGGTGCTGTTACGGTTCAAAATAAAAAAAATTTTAAAATAATTAATATGCTAAGAAATCATGGATTGGTTAATAGAGATCTATGTCTTATTTGGGGATATAATTCTAGATTAGATGAAATTCAAGCAGGTTTTGCTAATATAAAGTTAAAAAAAATAAAAAAATGGAACACAAAGCATAGAAATATTGCATTAAATTATATTAATAATTTATCAAAAAAAGTCATTGTTCCCGAAGAGATGAATTATGAAAAGCCAGTTTATCACAACTTTATAATACGAGTAAAAAATAGAAAAAAACTCATTAATTTTTTATCTGAAAAAAAAATTGAAACAAAAATCCATTATCCAATTCCACTACATTTACAACCTGTATCTAGAGATTTGGGTTACAAAAAGGGCGATATGCCTAAAACAGAAAAATTTTCAAATGAAATACTGAGTTTACCAATTTATCCTGAGTTAAAAGAAATTCAGCTAGAATATATAATTAGTTCTATCAACAAATTTTATGCTTGAATGAAATATAATTTGCAAAAATTACAAAAAAAAATTAATTATGTCAAATTTAAGATTATAGAAAATTCTCATTTTTCAAAAACACCACATCTTGCATCCTGCTTGTCATGTACTGATATAATTATGTATCTTTATTATGAAATTATGAATATTAATAAGCAAAATTATCTTTCACCTAATAGAGACAGATTTATATTGAGTAAAGGGCACGCTGCTCCTGCATTATTTCAAATACTTGCCATAAAGGGTTTTTATAATGAAAATAAATTAAAAAATTATGGTAAAGATGGATCTCTATTTGGTGAACATCCTCCTAAACCAAATCTTTTACCAGGGATTGAAGCATCAACAGGTTCTTTAGGCCATGGTTTGCCAATTGCTGTAGGTATTGCATTAGGCGCAAAAATTCAAAAAAAAACATTCAAAACTTATGTTTTAGTTGGTGATGGAGAATGTGGAGAGGGAACTATTTGGGAGTCTGCAATTATAGCAGCAGCAAATGATTTAGATAATTTATTTGTAATAATTGATTATAATAAATGGCAAGCAACTAATAAAATAAATGAAGTTATGGGCTCAATAGATTTTAAAAAAAAATGGAAATCATTTAATTGGGATGTATACAATGTAAAAGGTAATGATATTAGTAAAATAGATAAAGTTTTTAATAATTTAAAAAAAAATAAAAAACCCAAATTAATTCTCTCAGATTCAATCAAAGGTCATGGTGTAAAATTTATGCAAAATGATAATAATTGGCATTATAGGATACCTACAATTGATGAAGTTAATAAATCAAAAAAAATATTATTAGGCTGATATGAGAAATTCATTTTCTAGAATAATAACCGATCTATCTAAGAAAAATAAAAAAATATTCTTATTATCAGGTGATATAGGAAATAATTTATTTAATGATTATAAGAAAAATACAAATAATTTTTTAAACTGCGGTGTAGCTGAACAAAGCATGATAAGTATTGGTGCTGGATTAGCAATGACTGGTTACATACCTGTAATTTATACAATTGCGCCATTTGTTACCTCACGATGTTATGAGCAAATTAAAGTAGATTTATGTTATCAGAATTTAAAAGTAATACTAATCGGTACTGGATCAGGATATTCCTATTCTCATTTAGGTCCTACTCACCATTCTCTTGAAGATATTTCAATAATTAGAACTTTACCAAACATTAATGTTGTTGCTCCTTGTGATCCAGATGAAGTTGCAGAGGCTTTCAGAGAGGCATTAGATAACAAAAAATCTACTTATATTAGAATTGGAAAAAAAGGAGAAAAAAATTTTAAAAAATTAAATTCATTCAAAATTGGTAAACATAGAAAAATAATAAAAGGCAATAAAATTTGCATAATATCAACAGGTGTTATGATTACAGAGGCATATAAATTACATGAAAAATTAAAATTAAATAATTTTAATTCTGAACTTGTAAATATGCATTCAATAAAACCATTAGATTACAATTATTTACAAAATGTTGCAAAAAAATTTGAATTAATAATATCTATTGAGGAACATTCAAGAATTGGAGGTTTGGGAAGTTCTATTGCAGAATTCTTATCTCAATTTAAAACACACGCAAAACATGTCATAATTGGAGCAGAAGATGGATTTATAAGTGTAG
>CACBQR010000043.1 GCA_902541435.1 uncultured Alphaproteobacteria bacterium | reverse complement strand
AATATGTCCTTCTTGTTTCATTAACCAAATCTCCCTGTAATGTAATCCTGTGTTTTTGTATTATCAGGATTTGTAAAAATTTTGTTTGTCTCACCCGTTTCTATTAATTCTCCTAAATGGAAGAAACATGTTTTCTGCGAAACCCTGGCTGCCTGTTGCATAGAATGAGTTACTATAATAATTGTATAGTTTAATCTTAACTCATCAATTAATTCTTCTATAATAGCAGTTGCTATTGGATCTAAAGCAGAGCAAGGTTCATCCATTAGGATTATTTCAGGATTAACAGCAATTGCTCTTGCAATACATAATCGTTGTTGTTGACCGCCTGATAAACTTGTTCCAGGTTCATTTAATCGATCTTTTACTTCATCAAATAGACCTGCCTTTTTTAATGATGAATGTACAATTTCTTCTAATTCATTTTTTGAGTCAACTAAACCATGTATAGTTGGGCCATAAGCAACATTATCAAAAATAGATTTAGGAAAAGGATTTGGTTTTTGAAATACCATTCCAATTTTAGATCTTAGACTTACAACATCGGTTTTTTCACTAATAATTTCTTCGTTATCTACTTTTATTGATCCCGATACTTTACATATTTCAATTAAATCATTCATTCTGTTTATACATCTTAAGAAAGTTGATTTACCACATCCTGAAGGACCAATTAATGCCGTAACTTCTTTCTCCATGATATCCATTGAGATTCCAAAAAGAGCTTGTTTGGATCCATAATATACATCTACACCATTTGCCAATATTTTAGAGTTACTCATGTTTTACCACTTCCTTTCAAATCTATTTCTTAAGAACACTGCAATGGCATTCATCATAAACAAAAATATTAAAATTACCATTATTGCTGCGGCTGATTTTTCTTGAAAACCTCTTTCTGCACTTTCCACCCAAAGATATATTTGAACAGGTAGTGCTGCTGAAGGTTCTGTTAAACCAGTTGGAATATTAGGAATAAATGCAATCATGCCAATCATTATTAGTGGTGCTGTTTCTCCTAATGCTTGTGCTAATCCAATAATAGTCCCTGTTAAAGTCCCTGGTAGTGCAAGGGGTACGACATGATGAAATACCGCTTGTGTTTTTGTTGCTCCAACTGCAAGTGCTCCTTCTTTAATTGAAGGAGGAACAGCTTTCAATGAAGCTCGACAGGCAATGATAATGGTTGGTAACGTCATTAAGGCTAATACAGACCCTCCAACTAACGGTGTACTCCTTGGAAGACCAAAAACATTAAGCAATACCCCCAACCCAAGTAGTCCAAAAACTATTGATGGGACTGCTGCTAGATTTGAAATATTTACTTCTATTAATTCAGTTATTCTATTTTTTGGAGCAAATTCCTCAAGATAAACAGACGCTCCTATAGCAATTGGAAAAGATAAAATAAAAACAGTAAAAAGAGTAAATAATGATCCCATAAATGAACCAGCTACACCAGCAATTTCAGGATGCCTTGAATCTGCTTTAGTAAAAAAGAAATTATTAAAAACTTGTTTAACTCTATTTTCTTCAACTAATTGATCAACATAACTTAATTGAATATCATTTAATTTTCTTCTATCTTCTGGCACATCCCTTCTTGAATTACCTTTTAATAGTTGATCCACATCACTATGGGCAGTTACCCAAATTTGTTGCTTAGTATTAATAACTTCAGGATTATCTAAGAAGTAGTCTTTAATTTCCTTATCTACATTTATAGAAAATAATTTTTTTACTAATTTAATATCTGATTTTGAGAGATCAGGGAAAAAATTTTCGATAGCCTGTTTTTTAACTCTAAAAAATTTTCCTTTTTCCATATCTTCATCTGAAGAGTCAGGTGTTAGTTTTAAAACCTCTTGATTATAATCAACTTCTAGGAGAACAATTGTTTTTTGAAAAGCAGTGTATCCTTTAGAAAATATTGTATACAAAAGAAAAACTAAAACTGCTAAAGATAAACACATAGCTGTGAAGCCGTAATACTTAAATCGCATATCTTCTAAACTTCTCTTTTTTCTCAAAGAAATAATTTTTTCTTTAGCAATAGAATTATTCATAACGCTCCCTGTATCTCTTTACTATTTGTAGAGCTATAATGTTAAGAAATAATGTAATAACAAATAAAACTAATCCTAAAGCAAATGCTGATAATGTTCTTGGGTTATCAAATTCTTGATCACCTATTAAGGCCACAACAATTTGAACTGTAACTGTTGTTACATTTTCAAAAGGATTGCCCGTAAGATTGGGGGCTGTGCCTGCTGCAACTACAACAATCATAGTCTCCCCTATCGCTCTGGATATTGCTAATAAAAATGCTCCAACAATTCCAGGTAAAGCTGCTGGTAAAATTACTTTTTTAATAGTTTCTGCTTTATTAGCGCCAATACCAAGAGATGCTTCCCTTAGACTTTGTGGGACAGAGTTTATTACATCATCAGATAAAGAAGAAATAAAAGGAATAATCATAACCCCCATTACCATGCCGGCTGCAAGGGCGCTTGTTGGTGAAGCATCAATTCCAATTGATTGTCCAAATGCTTTAACGAAAGGTGCAACACTAACAAAAGCAAAGAACCCGTAAACTATTGTTGGTATCCCTGCCAAAATTTCGAGAAGAGGTTTAACTATTTTTCTAACTCTTTGACTTGCGTATTCTGCTAAATAAATTGCTGTTAATAATCCAAGAGGTGCCGCAACACACATGGCTACTACCATTACTAAAAATGTTCCAGCAAATATTGGTACTGCACCAAAGGATCCCTCTGCAGCTGTTTGACCTTCTCTAATTGGAATAAAAGGATACCACTCAGTACTAAATAAAAATTCGAATATTGATACTTCTGCAAAAAAGCGAAGGCTTTCAAATATTAGTGAAAAAACTATTCCTATTGTAGTGAAAATAGCAACAGATGAACAAAATATAAGTATATATTGAATATATTTTTCAATTGTATGTTGAGCATGAAATTCTGGTTTTAATTTTTGTGAAGCGTATAAGGCTCCAAGTAACATTATAATGATTATTGAGGTATAAAAAGATATTTGACTTATTTGTCTTAAGGAAGAATAATGAGATGCAGCATTAATTATTTCTATAGATTTACCATCAGCAAAAGAAGGGTTATTAGCAACATTTCTAATCTCTGCTAACAATAATCCTTCGTTGTAAACTGCGCCCTCAATATATTCAAAGTTACTAATAACTATGTTTTGAATAATCTGTTCTTGAAAAATAGCCCATGAAAAATAAACAATTAGTGCAGGAAACAAACACCACATTAAAACGTATTGTGCGTAATAATTGGGAAGAGATTTGCTTTTCGTACCTTGTTTTTTAGAGTTTAATTTAATTCTTGATCTTCCGTATATAAAGGATGAGAAAATTCCGACTGCAATTAAAACTAAAGACCAAAAAAACATTTATAACTTAGTATTAAAAAAAAGGGGGCTTGTATGCCCCCATTTTATAAAAATTTAAGATTTTTATTTATAATTTGTTTGATTAGAAATAGCATCAAGAACAGCTGCTCTATCCGCAGGACTTAGTTGAACAAGTCCGGCATCTAGTAAGTAACCTTCTGTTGCTTCTTCACTTACAAACTCATTAACATAATCCATTAAACCTGGAATAACGCCAATGTGTGCTTTTTTAATGTAGAAGAATAAAGGTCTTGCTATTGGATATGAATAATCTTGGATACCTTCCATAGAGATTTCAACACCGTTAATCATTGATGCTTTAACTTTATCAGAGTTATTAGATACAAAACTATAACCAAAGATACCGAATGCACCTTGTTCTTTGGTTATATGCTCAACATACAATTCATCATTTTCACCACCTTCAATAACATGGCCATCTTCACGATACGCTTTACAATCTCCGTCAGCAACTAACATATCTTTAACACAACCCTTTTTCATTACAAGTGAGTCAAATGCATCTCTTGTTCCAGAAGTTGGAGGAGGTGCCATGATAGAAATTTCAACTTTTGGTAATCTTTTATCTATTTCATACCAAGTTGTTGGAGCATTTGCATTATCTCTAGCCATTGCCTGCCAGATTTCTTCTTTAGTTAAATCAATGCCACCTTTCATTGTAGCACCGTTAGTATATTTCCATTCATAATCTGCAGCGTATGCAAAAGCTATACCATCATTACCAACTCTAACTTCGATGATATCGGTTACACCACCATCTTGACAAAGTTTGAATTCTTTATCTTTTTGTGCTCTTGAGGAGTTAGTGATATCTGGATGTTCAACTCCAACACCTGCACAAAATAATTTGTGTCCTCCACCAGAACCAGTTGATTCAATTACGGGTGCTTTCATTCCTTGAGATGCCATTTTTTCAGCAACTAAAGTAGCGAAAGGATAAACTGTGGAAGATCCTACAATTGAAATATAGTCTCTTGCTGAAACTGAAGTAGTTCCAAATAAAGCAAGGACAGCAATTAATTTGATTATATTTTTCATATTAAGCCTCATTTAAAATAAGGTTGTTTTACAGAATATACATTAAGGATTTATTACAGTTTGCTGAAATACTGGTAAAGAAATAGTAAATGTTGAACCTTTATCCACCTTGCTTTTTATCGATAATTTACCATTATGCCTATTAGTTATATGTTTAACAATAGATAAACCCAAACCCGTACCGCCTTGATTTCGAGATCTATTTTTATCTACTCTATAAAATCTTTCAGTAAGTCTAGTTAAATGCTCTTTCGATATGCCTTCTCCCTTATCTATAAAACTTATTTGGCAAAAGGTGGTATTGTCATCAATTACACTCTCAAGCTCAATTTCAATAGTAGAATTTTCTTTGCTATATTTGATTGCATTATCAGTTAGATTTAAAAAAACTTGGATCAAAGCATCTTTGTTTGCTGATATTGTAGACTTATCAAAATCATCCTTGATTTGAACTTCAATTTTTTTTGCCATTAACTTGTTTTGTAAATTATCTACTACGCCATCAATTAATTGCCTTATATTCGCTTCTTGAAATTCTATCGGCTTATCTTCAGTCTCATATTTACTTAGTAATAATAAATCTTCGACTAATCTAGTCATACGCCAAGCCTGATCTTCCATTGTGTCTAAAAATTTACCAACCGTTTTGTCTTTGTTCTTATCTTCATTGAGTGAATTTTTAATTGTTTCAACATAGCCTAGAATTGAGGAAAGAGGAGTTCTCAATTCATGGCTTACATTAGCCACAAAATCTGTTCGCATTTGTTCGTAGTTTTTAAGAAGACTTTGATCGTTTAGTGATATTAATAATTCTTCATAATCTTTTTCAACAAATATTAAGTCAGCAATAAAATACATATCACTAAAATTAGATGGGGTGAATTCAAACTTAAAATCTTCTTTCTCCCTAAAGGCTTTATCAATAAAAGTATTTAACTCTGTTGATCTAATAATATTATTGAGATCTCTTCCTTCATCGATAAATAAAAATTTTTGTTTAGCTGCATTATTGTAAAAAATTATTTCCTTATTTGTATCAATTGCAATAATAATCGAAGGTATCTTACTTAGACTTAGTCTTAATTTTTTTTTCATATTTTTTTAATTTTGGCCAATCATTGTCACTTAAAATATAACCTACACAATTTCTAGAACCACACTTACAAATGTGATCCACAAAATCTGTATCAAAAGGATAACCATAGTTATAGAAAAGTTCGTCTCCTTTTTTTATTCGTTTAATAGAAGAAATCCAAATCTCATTATCTATGATGTCTACTTCACAATTAGGATTGCATGAAT
>CACBQR010000042.1 GCA_902541435.1 uncultured Alphaproteobacteria bacterium | reverse complement strand
TTTATTATATTTTTCAGGATTAATTGTATCTAGAGAAACATTAATCCTATTAATACCATTTAACTTCAGTAGTTTGGCATATTTTTTTAATAATGTGCCATTTGTTGTCAGTGTTATTTCCTTTAAATTTGTTTTTTCTTTTTTGGTATTAAGTTTTTCAATTAATTGTATAATATCATTTCTTACCAAAGGCTCACCCCCAGTTAATCTAATTTTTTCAACTCCGAGTTCTATAAAGTTGTCACATAATCTTTCGATTTCTTCTAAAGTGAGTATGTCTTTTCGTGGGAGAAATTGCATTTTTTCTTTCATACAATAAACACATCTCAGATCACATCTGTCTGTAACAGATACTCTTAGATAATTTACTTTTCTTAAATACTGATCAATTAGTTGCATTTATATTAATTATTTTTAATTCAACTTCTCTAGGGTTAATAGTTTTTTTTCCAACATTTTCAAAATTAATTGTAACGATATTATTAATACATGATTGTACTTGACCAATTCCCCATTCTTTTTCTTTGCTGACATTTACTACAAAAGTACCTGGTGTAAGATCACCTATATAAAAATCTGACATTTAAAAAAAATTAATTAATTCTTTTTTCTGCTTTTTCATGCATTTCTTGAGCTTCTAAACTCAATGTTGCAACTGGTCTTGCTTCTAATCTTTTGATACTAATTGGATCACCTGTTTCATCACAATAACCATAAGATCCATCTTCAATTCTTTGTAGGGCGGCATCTATTTTATTGATCAATTTTCTTTCTCTGTCTCTTGTTCTGAGTTCGAAAGATCTATCTATTTCTTCAGATGCTCTATCAGTTATATCGGGTTTTGCTTCATTCTCATTCTGCAGATTGCTTAAAGTCTGAGATGATTCTTTAAGTAAATCATTTTTCCAACTCACTAATTTTTGCCTAAAATATTCTTTCATTTTGGCATTCATGAATTTTTCTTTCTGAGTTGGTTTGTAATTTTTAGGTAATTTAGACATAATTTTAAAAAGTTGCTGATTTATCAAATGATTTTATTTATTCAAGCAATATTGAAATTTAATTAATTATAAAAAATTTATATTTTTCAATATTTTAATCAAATTTTCGTAAAAGAACAAAAATAGAACTTTTAAAAATAGAACAAAACGTGTACAAGTAAACATGATTTGCAAGAATCTTAATAAAAACATAGGAAATTAATGGAGAAATTAAATGTCTCAAGCTAAATTAAAAGTAGTAAATAACGAAAATTCAATGGATAAAGAAAACAGAAGTAAATCTCTAGAAGCCGCTGTAAGCCTAATAGAGAAAAATTATGGAAAAGGCTCAATAATGAAATTGGGCTCTAAAACAAACGTAGATATTGAAGCAATATCTACCGGTTCATTAGGCCTTGATATAGCTCTTGGTATTGGAGGAGTACCAAAGGGGAGAATTATTGAAATTTATGGACCTGAAAGTTCTGGTAAAACTACTTTAGCTACTCATATTGTTGCAGAGTCACAAAAACAAGGCGGCAATTGCGCATTTATAGATGCAGAGCATGCTCTAGACCCAGCATATGCTAAGAAATTAGGTGTAAATTTAGAAGAATTATTAATTTCCCAGCCTGATACAGGAGAGCAGGGTTTAGAAATTGCTGATTCTTTAATTAAATCTGGAGGTATTGATGTGCTAATTATTGATTCAGTTGCAGCACTTGTACCAAGAGCTGAATTAGAAGGCGATATGGGAGATTCTTTACCTGGTTTGCAAGCTAGATTGATGAGTCAGGCTTTAAGAAAACTTACAAGTTCAATTGCTCAATCAAACACTCTAGTTGTATTCATAAATCAACTTAGAATGAAAATTGGCGTTATGTTTGGTAGCCCTGAAACAACTACAGGGGGTAATGCTCTAAAATTTTATTCTTCTGTAAGAATGGACATTAGAAGAATTGGTGCAATTAAAGATAAAGATGAAATCATTGGAAATCAAACTAGAGTAAAGATAGTTAAAAACAAAGTCGCGCCTCCATTCAAAGTTGTTGAATTTGATATAATGTACGGAGAGGGGATATCTAAATTAGGTGAATTAGTTGATTTAGGTGTCAAAGCAGAAATTATTGATAAATCAGGATCATGGTTTTCATACAAAAATACTAAAATAGGACAAGGTAGAGAAAACGTTAAAAATTTTCTTTACGACAATCCTACTATAGCTAAAGAAATAGAAAATCAAATTCTACAAAATGCTGGAATAGTTGAAAAAGCTATGATGGAAGGAAAAGTAGAGAATAAAGAAAAAGAAGCTAAAGAAGCTGAAGAAATAAAAGAATAGTAAATATTATTTTTGTTTAGCGCCTATTTCAAAATAGGCGCTTTTTTATTTAGACAATAGAGTTTTCAAGTTATAATACCTTTTCATGAATTCTAATCAGATTAGGTCGACATTTCTCAATTATTTTAAAAAAAATGGACATGAGGTTATTCATTCTAGCTCTCTAGTACCAGATAATGATCCTACCCTAATGTTTGCTAATTCTGGAATGGTGCAATTTAAAAATATTTTTACAGGTAAAGAGACTAGAGATTATAACAGAGCAACTACAGCTCAAAAATGTGTAAGAGCAGGCGGTAAGCACAATGATTTAGAAAATGTAGGATATACGGCAAGACACCATACTTTTTTTGAGATGTTAGGTAATTTCTCTTTTGGAGATTATTTTAAAGAGTTGGCCATAGAACTAGCTTGGAATCTGATTACCAAAGAATATTCAATAAATAAAGATAGACTATTAGTAACTGTTTATTCTGATGATCAAGAAGCTTTTGATTTATGGAAAAAAATAGCTGGATTATCTGAAAATAAAATTATTAAAATTAGTACATCTGATAATTTTTGGTCAATGGGTGAAACTGGTCCTTGCGGTCCATGTTCTGAAATATTTTATGATCATGGTGATAAATACGAAGGAGGCCCTCCAGGCTCTCCAAACGAAGATGGTGATAGATTTATAGAAATATGGAATTTAGTATTTATGCAATATGAGCAGATATCTAAATCTGAGAGAATAAATCTACCAAAACCCTCTATTGATACTGGAATGGGATTAGAGAGAATGACAGCTCTTCTGGATGGTTCTAATGATAATTATTCAACAGATTTATTTCAACCGATTATAAATGAATCAACGAAATTATGTGGCGATGAAAGTTCAATAACAAGTCCTAGTCATAGAGTAATTGCAGATCACTTAAAATCCTCCTCTTTTTTAATTGCAGATGGAGTTATGCCTTCAAATGAAGGTAGAGGATACGTCTTACGAAGAATAATGAGAAGGGGAATGCGACACGCTCATTCTTTAGGTAATAAAGAGCCTGTTTTTCATAAGCTATTCCCTATTTTTTTAGATGGAATTAAAAATTCATATCCTGAATTAGATAGAGCAAAAGATCTGATCACTAATACATTAATGAATGAAGAAACTAAATTCAAGGAAACTGTTGAAAAAGGAATTAAAATTTTAGATGAGGAAATTTCTAACTCAGCAAATATATTTAATGGAGAAGTAGCATTTAAATTATACGACACCTATGGATTTCCCTTAGATTTAACACAGGATTATTTGAAAAGTAAAAATATTGAAGTCGATATAAAAACATTTGAACAAAAAATGTTAGATCAAAAGGAAAGAGCAAGACAAAGTTGGAAAGGTACAGGAGACATCGAGGATGAAGGCATTTGGTTTGAAATAACTTCTAAAATAGATCCAACAGAATTTTTAGGATATTCTGATATGGAAGCTGATTGTAAAATAATTTCAATCATATCAGAAAGTAAGTCAGTAGATAAAATTAAAAAAGATCATGAAGCAATTATAATATTAAATCAAACACCTTTTTATGGAGAAAGTGGTGGTCAGGTGGGAGATCATGGTTTTTTTGAAAATGATAGCTTTAAGTTTGAAGTTATGAATACTACAAAAATATTTGGAAACTATTTTCTTCACAAAGGTAAAGTAATTAGTGGTGAATGCGAAATTGAAGATACCATTAAAGCAAGCATCAATACATTGAATAGAGATTTTATTAAATATAATCATTCTTCAACTCATTTATTACATGCTGCTCTAAGAAAAATACTGGGCAAGCATGTCACGCAGAAGGGCTCACTTGTAAATTCAGAAAAACTTAGATTTGATTTTAGTCACAATAATCCAATTGAAAAAGATCAACTCATGAATATTGAAGAAATTGTAAATGATCAAATTCAAAAAAATGGAATTGTCGAAATTAAAATTGTGGATCAAAAAAAAGCTATTGAAGAAGGTGCGATGGCATTGTTTGGAGAAAAATATAGCGATGAAGTAAGAGTAGTAACAATGGGTCAAGAAAATGAATCATTCTTTTCAAAAGAATTATGTGGTGGAACTCATGTAGTTAAATTAGGGGAAATAAGTAAATTTAAAATAACTAATCAATCTAGTGTTGCGTCTGGAATAAGAAGAATAGAGGCTGTATCTAATGTTGCAGTGGATAAATATATTAAAGAAATAGAAAGAAATTTATTAGAAAAAAATAAATACCAAGATAATCAAATTGAAGATTTAAAGAATAAAATTAAAAAGATTAATGCTGATTATAATTTTAAAAATCAATCTGAAGACAAAGGTTTGTTAATAAAAGAATTAATTCAGATACACGAAAAATTAAAACAAAATATGTCTATATCAAAAAATATTGATAATATTGTTGTAAAAAAAATCAAAGAATTAAATTTCATATACTTGATTGCTGAAGACTACCCTAATAAATCGTTGAAAACATTTATTGATGAGCAAAAAAAACAATATAACAAAAATAGTGTTTCGTTAATAATTTCAAATAATGATAACAAACTATCTATAGTGCTAGGAGTTACTGAAGATATTACAGACCTTTTTGACGCTTCAAAAGAAATAAGAGAAATTTCGATTATTCTAGGTGGCAAGGGTGGAGGTGGTAGAAAAGATCTTGCTCAAGGAGGAGGATTAGATGTTAGTCAAATTAATGAAAGTATAAAATACGTAGAAGATAAATTAAACTCTATTAGTTAATTTGAAAATTGTTTTTTATTGCACTTAAAAAATTTTGAGTGTTTAACCATTTCTGATCTTTGTTAATTAATATGGCCAGATCTTTTGTCATTTCACCACTTTCTACAGTTTTGATACACGTTTCTTCTAATTTTTTAGCAAAATTTATTAATTCATTATTACCATCAAATTCTCCTCTAAAACTTAAACCTCTTGTCCAAGCAAAGATTGATGCAATAGGATTAGTTGAAGTTTCTATACCTTTCTGATGATTTCTATAATGTCTTGTAACAGTTCCATGTGCTGCTTCAGCTTCTACTGTTTTACCATCTGGGGTCATTAACACACTTGTCATTAAACCTAGTGATCCAAATCCTTGAGCAACAGAATCTGATTGAACATCTCCATCATAATTTTTACAAGCCCAAATAAAATTACCTTCCCATTTTAAAGCTGAGGCCACCATATCATCGATTAATCTATGCTCATAAACTATGTCTTTTTCTTCAAACTTATTTTTAAATTCAGTATCAAATACATCCTGAAATAAATCTTTAAATCTTCCATCGTAGACTTTTAAAATAGTATTTTTTGTAGAAAGGTAAACTGGCCAACCAAGGTTAAGTCCATAATTAAAACAAGCTCTAGCAAAGTCTTTAATTGAATTATCTAAATTATACATTGATAGGGCTACACCAGGTTTTTCAAATTCATATACATCTTTTGTAAATCCTTCAGATCCATCTTTAGGTTCAAAAACCATTTTAAGAGTTCCTGGTTTATTTATTAATGTGTCAGTCGCTCTATATTGATCACCAAAGGCATGTCTAGCAACTACAATTGGATGATTCCAGT
>CACBQR010000041.1 GCA_902541435.1 uncultured Alphaproteobacteria bacterium | reverse complement strand
CATTATTAATGGAATCTGAAAAAAAAATAAGCTCTAAAATTCACATTGCTGTAACAAATCAAAAATTTATAGACTATTTTCTTTATCTACAAAAATATTTAACTGAAAATAAAATTTCATATTACTGGAACTATAAATATAATTTAAAAAAATCATTCTCAAAAGCTAATACATTTTCAGCATCACATATAATTATTATTGGCGAAAATGAGTATAATGGTAATTTTTTTACTATTAAAAATTTAATTACTGGTGAACAAAAAGAATTAAAGCTTAATCAAATATTAAATCATTTGAATGATAAATCTAGATAAACAATTTTCAATAATTTTAGAAAAATTTAAATTAATTGAAAATTCATTAAACAATATGAATAATATTGACTCAAATGAGTTAATTAAATTAAATAGAGAATACTCCGAGCTTCGACCAATTGTAGAAAAAATTCAAGAATACAAAAAATTACAAAAAGACACACTAAATCTTAAAGATTTAGTAAATGATAATGACTTAGAAATTAGTAAAATAGCAGAAACAGAAATCATTGAAAAAAAAAATCTAATCAAAAATCTTGAATTAGAATTGTTAAAATTACTAATACCAAAAGATGAAAATGATTCTAAAAATTCAATTTTAGAAATCAGAGCTGGCACTGGAGGTGATGAAGCATCACTTTTCGCTTCTGATTTATTAAATATGTATCAGAGATATGCTGATTTAAATTCATGGAAATTTGACATTTTATCAATATCAGAAACAGGTTTGAAGGGTGTAAAGGAGGTAATATGTAATATTTCAGGATTAAATGTTTTTTCAAAATTAAAATTTGAATCTGGTGTTCATAGAGTGCAAAGGGTTCCAACCACAGAAAGTAGCGGAAGAGTGCATACATCTGCAGCAACAGTAGCTGTTTTACCTGAAGCAGAAGAAATCGATATTGAAGTTCTTGATAAAGATTTAAGAATTGATGTTTTTAGATCAAGTGGACCAGGAGGACAATCTGTTAATACCACTGATAGTGCTGTAAGAATTACGCATTTACCAACAGGAATTGTAGTTTCTCAACAAGATGAAAAATCACAACATAAAAATAAAGCTAAGGCTTTAAAAATTTTACGATCAAGATTGCTAGATAATCAACTTCAAGAAAAAAACAAAGAAAGATCTGAACAAAGAAAAAACCAAGTTGGTTCTGGAGATAGATCTGAGAGAATAAGGACATATAATTTCCCACAAGGAAGAGTTTCTGATCATAGAATAAATCTTACTTTGTATAATCTGTCAGAAATACTTGAGGGTAATATAGATGAATTGATAAATCCTTTGATTGCTGAAGAAGAGAGTACAAAGTTAGCAAATATGAAAAATGAATAATTTAATTCAAGAAAGTTTAATAAAACTAAAAAAAAAAAATATAAATAATCCAGAACTAGATCTGAGAATTTTACTCAAGCATGCTTCAAAAAAAAATAATGAAATTATTTTAAGTAATCTAAATCTAGATAATATTGATATTGATAAATTTAAAATATCTCTTCAAAAAAGACTTAATAGGCAGTCAGTAGCAAAAATAATTAATAATAAATCTTTCTGGAAATATGATTTTTATGTAAATAATTTTGTTTTAGATCCGCGTCCAGATACAGAATTAATAATTGAGGAAGTTTTAAATATTTATAAGAACAAAAATCAACAATTAAAAATATTGGATATTGGTACTGGATCAGGCTGTATTGCAATATCACTTGCTAAGGAATTTAAAAATGCATCAATTACAGCTATAGATGTTTCTCAAGAAGCATTAGAAGTTGCAGCAAAAAACTCAAAAATACATAATTGCGTTAATCAAATTCAACTTAAGCTTATTGATTTTAAAAATATTAATTCAAAGTTTGATTTGATTGTATCCAATCCACCATATTTAACAAACGATCAGTTTGATAATACTGATCCAGAAGTTAAATATTTTGAACCTAAATTATCTTTAGTTGGAGGAGATGATGGACTAAAATTTTACAGAGAATATTCATATACTCTTCAAAATTTAATGAATAAAAAAGCTTATTTTGTTTGTGAAATCGGTATTAATCAGCGACAAGATTGTGAAGAAATTTTTCAAAATTCAGGATTAAATTTAAGTAATATTGTTCATGATCTAAAAGGAATTGAGAGAATCCTTACTTTTTCTAAGATATAAGTTGAAATAATTAAAATGAACTGTATAGTTAACTAAGATAAGATTAATAATTTAATAAATTTTTAATTTCCATAAAATATGTATAAAAAAAACGGTAGAACCGCTTATAAGAGCAATAGAAGAACCAGTTTTAAGAAACCTGGTGGATACAAAAATTTCAATAATAGAAATAGAGGAAACGTATCTCAGCAATATAACAAGTATTTAAAACTAGCTAAAGAAGCATCAAGATCTGGTGATAGAATTCAATCTGAATACTATTATCAATTTACTGATCACTATTTTAGAATAATGGTTGAGTTAGGTATTAACATTGAAGAAAACACAAATTTTGATGAGCAAAAACAAAGTACTTCGAATGAACAAAATTCAGGTAATGGTAATGAAACTATTGAAGAAAATGATAATGATAAATCCGAAGATGATTCTATAGAATCTATTCCATTCATAGCTGAACCATCTAAAGAAAAAAGAACAAGATCAACGAAATAGTTATTCGTATAAACTGCTTAAATGATCTGCATATATTATTTTATATTCTATTTTAAATTTTTCTAATTCCTTACCCTCAAGTATTTTGCCAGAAGGAAGTTTTAGTTTCAAAGGATTTATATGTTTATTTTGATAAATAATTTCATAATGAAGATGAGGCCCTGTAGAATTTCCTGTACTACCTACATAGCCTATAACTTCACCTTGGTTAACTCTGACCCCTTTAGAAATGCCTTTCTTGTAATTTGACAAATGTGCATAAGCCGTTTTATATCCATTATTATGCCTTATACGAATATATTTTCCATATCCTCCATTTCTTCCGACATATTCAACAATTCCATTCCCTCCAGCATAAATTGGTGTTCCTGTAGGTGCAGCAAAATCAACACCTTTATGCATTTTATTAAAACCTGAGATAGGATGTTTTCGCATACCAAAATTTGATGAAATTCTTGCCCCGTCTAAAGGTGTCTTTAATATTGATTTTTTAACATTTTTCCCATCTCTGTTGAAATAATCAACATAACCATCATCTGTAATAAACTTAAAATATTCTAATTGTTTTCCATCAATTATTATTGAGGCATATTTAATATCGTTATATTCTAATCTACCTGTTTCAACTATTTCTTCAAATTCATAGGATATTGATACAACAGTATCAACTCTAATATCTCTTTGAAAGTCGAGATCAAAACTAAATAGGCTTATAATTTTAACTAAAATATCTGGTGATACACCATTTTTAATACCGTCTGAAAATAATGATTCTGTAATTGTGTATTCTTTTGATTCATTAAATGAGTTCTTAGTTAATTCTCTTATTTTTAAATTTATTCCTTTATCTAAATTAACAGAAATAATTGTTTCACTATCCTTAAAAAACTCAATTTTTTTTATTTCTCCAAAATTATTTTCAAACACACTTATCATTTCTCCAGTTTTTATTTTCTTTAAATCAAAAAAGTTTTCTATCTGATTGATAATTTTGTAAATATTTTCTTGTTTAAAGTTTAAACTTTCTAAAATAGAGACAAAAGTATCACCTTGCAAAATTTCAATTTTTTTCTCAACATATTTTACTTTATCAATATTTTTTAATTTATCAGGTAAAGCTACTACCTCATTTTTTTCTTGAATAATTTCTTTTTTATCTTCCACTATTACTTTTTTAACAATCTCACTCTTTAAATAATTTTTCTCTGATAATTTAAAGTATTCATAAATGAAAAAAAAATATCCTGATGATATTAAAGAAATTAAAATAAGATATCTTAAAATTCTAAACACCTAGAAATATTTTGAATTAAAATATACAAGTGGTTTCAATTTATCATTAGATTGTAGTTCTAATATCTTACTTATAAATATTATGTGATCACCTTTATTAATTTTATCAATTAATTTACATTCAAGATTTGCTATGCAGTTAGGTATAATTGCTGTTTTATTTTTTCCTTCAATAAATTTTATATTTTCTAACTTAGGTTTAGTTAAGGCAAAATTATCAGATATTTTTTTTTGTTTACTAGATAAAATATTTATTGATAAAAATTTAGTTTTTGAAAACTGCTTTATTGAAGAAGAATAATTACCCAAAGAAAACAAAACCATAGGAGGGTTTAGAGATAGAGAATTAAATGAATTAACAGTTTTCCCATATATTGAATTATTATTTTTTACACATACTACAGTAATTCCTGTTGAAAACTTACTAAGTGTTTTTTTGAAATTTTTAGTATTTACTTTTTTCATAATCTTTTTTGCATATAAATCGAATCAACCCACTTATTTTTTTTAAAACCAGCTTTTTTTATAGTTCCAATATATTGAAATCCGTTGTTTTTATGTATCTTTATAGAAGCATAATTATTTTTACCACCAATCACAGCTATTAAATTTTTAATCTTTGTAATTTTTTTACATATTTTAACAAGTTCTTTAAGTATTTTATTACCATAACCATTATTAATGAAATTTGGATCAACGTAGATTGAATGTTCATATGAAAATCTATATCCACTTTTTTCTCTAAATTTATTTACAAAGGCCAATCCAATAACTTCACTATCTTCAATTGCTAAAATAAATGGTAACTTATTTTTTATATTATTTTTTAATAGTAAATTAAATTTTGATTTAGATAGTTTTTTTTCTTCAAAATTAGAAAAAGAATTTTCTATAAAAAAGTTATAAATATCTAAAGATTTAGAAATTTCTGTTTTTGTAAAATCTTTTGTTTTGAATTTCATTTAATCTATTTGAATTTTAATAGTAATAACAGTATTAAACTTTGATTATTTATAAAACAATTTAATTAGTTAATATATTTAAAAGTTATATAAAATTACAGTCAAAATTATTACATCTTTATTGCAAAAGATTTTGAAACTCTATTTAGTCTTGTAGAATGAGTTTCGTTCTTACAAATATTACATATTGTATTTTTTCTAATATCTTTTCTAGTTCCAAACTCTGATCTGCTTGATATATAAAAATCATTATTCCAAATATCTTCTATATTTACGAAATTTATATTACCAAAATCTGAGCTTGGGTCATCTACTAAACAGCAAGGACTTACTGAACCTTCTGGGTTTATAACAATACCACTCCAAGGCCAATGACATGGAGATGGATTTTTAAATGTAGCTGCATGTGAATTGCCCTTACCTCCCTCATAAGTTGAATAAATTAATTCTTTATTTTTTGGCAACCATTTTTCATCCATATTTGGATTATGTTGAATCTTATCTACTTTTATCACATCAACTCCAAATTCATTTTTTTTACTTAGAAATTCATCAAGTTGGTGTTCATTTTGGCGCATAGCTAACATTGCTAATTCTAAAATAGGTTTATTTTGTTTAGATTCTTTTTTTATTTTTACAATTTCTAATAAATTTTTCATCACTAAATTATAATCACCTTTTACTCTATATTTTTTATAAACATCTTGATCAAGACCGTCTAAATCTATGTGCAATAATGACAAGCCTGAGTGTATTAATTTTTTTAGATAACCTTCTTTAAATTCAAGAGAAAGATTGGAAGATATTCTTGTCCAGATTTGATTTTTGCTACAATAATCAATCATTTCTATAAGATTTTTATTTAAAGTTGGCTCACCCCAATTATAAAGATGAACTTCTATGCAATAGTCTTTAATATTATCTATAAGATTGTAAAAGAAATCTAATTTCATTACTTTCTTCACTCTTGAGGACTCGCCTAATCCTGTTGGACAAAGTGGACACTTTAAATTACATGCATTAATTGGATCAATTATAAATTTATAAGGTTTAGAAACAAGATGAACTTTTTTTTCATTTTCCTCATAACATGCAATTATAAAATTTTTTAATTTATCTAATGTCAAACTTTCAATTGCAAATTTATTTATATATTTTAAGTATTTTTTTTCAGATGCGTATGCAAACAACTCATTAAAATTATTATTACCAATAATTTTTTTTATAAATTCATCATTATTTGAGTCTATATTATTCATAAATATAATGTATTATAATGATTATAATCTTAAATGAAAAGGCTGTTTAAAAATTTTATTAAAATATTAGGTTACGAAATAATTAAATATAGACCTACATTAAATGATTCACTCAAGAATTTAATAAGAAAAGAAAACGCAATA
>CACBQR010000040.1 GCA_902541435.1 uncultured Alphaproteobacteria bacterium | reverse complement strand
AGGAAAGATGCAACATTTGGTGCTGATATAATTGCTGGTTTTCCAACAGAGACAGAAACAATGTTTCAAGATTCAATTAAGCTAGTTGATGAGTGTAATTTAACTCATCTTCATATTTTTCCTTATTCACCAAGAGAAAACACTCCTGCATCCAGAATGCCTCAAGTTCAAAAAAATATTATAAAAGATAGAGCAAGTAGACTTAGAGAAAAAGGAATGGAAAAATTAAAACAACATTTAAAAAAAAATATTGGGAAGAAGGAACAAATTTTAATTGAATGTAGAAAAGATAATTTTTCACTTGGAAAAGATCAGCATTTTTTAAAAGTAAAACTTGAAGAAGAGTTTAAAGAGGGGAATATAATTTCCTGTATATACACAGGCGTAGAAAATGATACATTATTAGCAAGAATAGCATGAGTTTGTTCTCAATATTTAAAGATAAGTTAAGTAAAACTTCAAATATACTTTCTTTTAATATTTTAGAGATTTTAAAAAACAAAAAAATAGACAATTTAACTTTAGAAGAATTAGAAAATGTTCTTATTTCATCTGATATTAGTTTGGATGTTGTTAATCAACTAATAGATTCTATAAAAAAAACAAAAATTTCAAATGATGATGGAATAAAAAATATACTAGAAACCTTAGCTCAAAATATAGAAAGTATATTACTTCCAAGAGAACATGTTCTGATAAATGAAAAAA
Source organism: uncultured Alphaproteobacteria bacterium (assembly GCA_902541435.1). GTDB lineage: Bacteria > Pseudomonadota > Alphaproteobacteria > HIMB59 > CACPNW01. Next base: position 5,698 of record CACBQR010000040.1, on the reverse strand, counting down.
ATGATGAAAAAAAAATATTAATATTCGTTGGAGTAAACGGAAGTGGAAAAACAACGACTATTGGTAAAATTGCAAATAAAATTTTATCAAATAAAAAAATTCTGATTGCGGCTTGTGATACATTTAGGGCAGCAGCTGTTGAGCAATTGGAAAATTGGGCGAAAAAAAATAATAATGGTTTTATCGCTGGAAAAAGTAATCAAGATCCAGCAAGCGTAGCGTATCAGGCAACTGAAGAATTTGGAAAAGAAAATTATGATTTTTTACTTATAGATACTGCTGGGAGATTATCAAATAATACTAACCTCATTAATCAGCTAATTAAATTGAAGAATGTTATCTCAAAAGTTAATTCCTCTTTTAATATCGAAACTGTGTTAGTTTTAGATGGAACGAATGGTTCGAACATGATTAAGCAAGTGGAAATCTTTGGAAATGAACTTAATGTATCAAGTCTTATAATAACTAAATTGGATGGAACAGCAAAAGGTGGAGCATTAATTTCAATTGCAAATAAATTTGAAATCCCTATAAGTTATGTAGGTCTTGGAGAAAGTATTGAGGACCTTGTATCCTTTAATTCTCAAAACTTTGCTAGGTCTATTTTAAATCTAGAAGAACAAAAATGAAGTCTGTTTATAAATTATTAATTGATATAGGACCGCTTGCAGTATTCTTTATTTTTTATACAAGAAGTGGTCTTCAAGAAGCAATACTTCCTCTTATGATTGCAACTGTAATTTCAGTAATCATTTCATATATACTTGAGAAAAAAATACCAATTATGCCAACTCTTGGGGCTGCGATTGTATTAATATTTGGAGGTCTAACAATTTATTTTGACAATGAAATTTTTATTAAAATGAAACCAACAATAATAAATATGGTCTTCGCATTAATTTTATATGGAGGAGTGATTATTAAAAAACCTCTTTTAAAGTATCTTTTAGGTGCCGCACTTAAACTAGAAGAAAATGGATGGAGAATATTAACTCAAAGGTGGATTGCTTTTTTTGTTGCACTTGCTATTTTAAATGAAATTGTTTGGAGAACACAAAGTACTGATGTTTGGGTCAATTTTAAAGTTTTTGGTATCTTGCCAATTACGTTTATTTTTACGATGACACAATTCCCTTTAATTAAAAAATATCAAATTGAAGATTAAGTTAAAAATTGTTTTCTCTTAATGCTATATATCCTGGTGATTTATTTCCCTCAAGCCATTCTAAAAAAGCACCACCAGCTGTAGATAAATATTTAAATGCATCATTGGCTTTAGCTTTTTTTATTGCTGCAAGTGTATCTCCTCCTCCTGCTAGAGCATCTAATTGAGATTTACTTGAATAATTTTGTATAATATTTGCAACTGAAATTGTACTTTTATCAAATGGACTATACTCAAATGCACCTAAAGGGCCATTCCATAAAATTGATTTAGATTTTAATATTTCATCTGAAATTAGTTTTGTTGTTTGTTCACCAATATCTAATATCATTTGGTCATTTGGAATATTATTGATTGAATAAGTCTTAACATTTACGCTATCTTCTATTCTTCTTGAACAAACAACATCAATTGGTAAAAGTATTTTACAATTTTTTGATTCTGCTTTTTTTTGTATCTTTTTTGATAGTTCAATAAAATCATTTTCTACCAAAGAAGACCCAACGTTATAATTATTTGATAGCAAAAAGGTATTAGCCATTGCTCCACCAATCACTAAAGAGTCAAAAATTTCAACTAAATTTTTTAAAACTTTTATTTTTGTTGAAACCTTTGAGCCTCCTATAATTGCTAAATTTGGTTTATTTGAATTTTCTAAAAATTTATCTAAATTTTCAATTTCTTTTGAGAAACTTAATCCAGCGTATGAAGGTAAGTATTTAGTAATACCTACTATAGATGCATGATTACGATGAGATGCAGAAAACGCGTCATTAATATATATGTCAAAACTAGAAGCTAATAGTTGTGAAAAATTAAGATCATTTTTTTCTTCTTCAGCATTAAAACGAATATTTTCTAATAGACAAATTTCCCCTTTGTCCATTTCAGCAATTTTTGTCTCAATTATTTTTTTTTCACAGTTAGCTAAAAAATGAATTGTGTTTAAATTTAAAAATTTTTTTAATTCTGAACATAAAAACTCAATGGAATATGTTTTATTAACTTGACCTTTAGGTCGGCCAAAATGAGCAATTAAGAATATCTTATTTTTATTTTTAATTAGTTTTTCTAATGTTGGTAAAATAGCATGAATTCTAGAATGATCTGTAATTGTCCCTTCCAAAACAGGTACGTTTAAATCAACTCGAACAATTATTTTTTTATTTTTACAATCTAGATCTCTTAATTCTTTCATTTCTATTCACATGTATATAAAAAAAATGCTGGAAATCATTGATTTTTTTTAAAAATTTGCAGTTTTATCTTTTTTAATACATATATTTAGTATATTAAACCTTTTTTAAGCTACTAAATGTAGTAATGGAGTCTGATTATGCCTTGGGATGATAATAATGTAGCAAAACTTAGAGATTTATGGGATCAAGGTTTACCAACAGCTCAAATTGGAAAATTATTAGGTTTCACCAAAAACGCAGTGGTTGGAAAAGCTCATAGAATTGGACTCGAGAGAAGACCATCACCTATAAGAAGAACAGCTGTTAAGCCTGATCGAAAAAAAGCTAGATCTCCAGTAATGCCAAAATTAAATTTTGAAAGCACAAAAGAACCAGAGATTGTCTCTACAGAGCCTACTGTTTTCCAACCGGTGGTTAAAAATATATTCACTGCAGCTCCAAAGAGAGGTTGTGAATGGCCTGAAGGTCATCCTGACGAAGCTAACTTTCGTTTTTGTGGTAAAGATAGATTTGAAGATAAGCCTTATTGTTTAGATCATTGTGCTGTTGCATATGTTGTTCCTGAAAAAGAAGAAAACGAAAAGACAGAATTAAATAATACGATTTAAAAATAATAAAAATTCTAGAAATAAAAATTCTTCCTGTTATCTATTAAAATATGAAAGATGAGAGAGTTAATTCTGTATTTACTCCTATTCTGATTGGTGGAAGCTTAATTCTTCTAATAAGTTTTGCAATCCGTTCAACATTTGGCCTATTTCAAATTCCTATTGCTTCTGATTTTTTATGGAACCGATCAGAGTTCTCTCTTGCCATTGCTATTCAAAATTTAGCTTGGGGTATAGGCACTCCTTTATTTAGTGCTTTTGCTGAAAAGTATGGTGATAGAAAAGCAATTGCACTAGGCTTAATTCTTTATGCAGTTGGAATTTTTATAAGTAGTACTGCCACAACTCCAGAGGCTCATCAAACCTTAAACCTATTAATTGGATTTGGAATAGCTGGTAGTGGTTTTGGTCCAATTTTGGCAGTAGTTGGAAGAGCTGCATCTCCAGAAAAAAGATCTTTAGCACTAGGTATTACAACTGCTGCGGGATCAGCTGGACAAGTGGTTGGTCCACCACTTGCTTCTATTTTATTATCTTTTTTGCCTTGGTCTTCAGTGTTTGAAATCTTTTCAATTATATTATTAATAACACTGATTCTTGTTCCAATTTTAAAAACAGAATTATCAAATATTAATATTAATAATGAAAATGAAAAAATTACTAATACCATATTTGTTGCATTAAAAGATCCAACATACTTAATGTTGTTCTTTGGTTTTTTTTCTTGTGGATTTCAGTTAGCATTTATTACTGCACATTTTCCAGCATTTATAGTTGAAACTAGTAGTCCAATTATAGAAGGAAGTCTAATAAGTTTGGTTTGTAGTTCTGTAGAAGGTTTAGGAGCATTATCTATGGCTCTTATAGGATTGTTTAATATAATTGGTTGTTTGATTGCTGGAGCCTTAGGAAAGGGAGATTATAAAAAATATCTTTTATCTTTAATTTATACCGGAAGGACTATTGCAGCAATTTTATTTATCTTACTACCTATTACACCTACATCCATTGCAATATTTTCAATAGTTATGGGTGCTTTATGGTTAGCAACAGTTCCTTTAACTTCAGGAATTATTGGCCATATTTATGGATTAAAATTTATGGGTACATTGTATGGCATTGTATTTTTTTCTCATCAGCTAGGATCTTTTGTAGGTGTTTGGTTAGGTGGTCTATTTTATGATATCTATGGAAGTTATGATATTGTTTGGTGGGTTGGTATAGGAGTAGGTGCCTTTTCTGCAATAATCCATTTACCAATTAGAGAAAAACCATTATCTAATACAAATATACAAACAGCGTAATTTTATGGATGAAAAAAAGATTATACGAAACTTAATTATAGTAATTTTTTTCTTAGTTATTATTTATTCTTTAGCTAGAGTTGGTGTAGGTTTAGATCTTAGCTTTGGACCTTATTTAAAAAAATAAAAAAACTAGTTACACCATTCTCCTTGTTTAAAAATTGGTGTAACAGCTCCATCCTTATCAACACCCTCGACATCAATTTTACCTGAGCCAATCATCCAATCAATATGTATCATGCTTGAATTACCACCTCTTTGAGTAATCTCTTCTTTCGATAAGTCTTTTTTGGATTTGAAACATTTTGAGTAACACTGTCCTAAAGCAATATGAGATGCAGCATTTTCATCAAATAGAGTGTTATAAAAAGTTATTCCCAATTGGGAAATAGGTGAACTATTTGGAACTAAGGCTACTTCACCAAGTCTTCTTGAGCCCTCATCTGAATCGAGAACTTTTAATAAAACATCTTGTCCTTTAGAAGATTTTGCATCAATAATTTTACCTTCTTCAAAGCGAACATTAATATCTTCAATTAGTGTTCCTTGATAAGATAGAGGTTTGGTTGAGCAAACTTCGCCACTTACACGACTAGCATGAGGAGTTGTGAATACTTCTTCAGATGGTATATTTGGATTACAAACAATACCATTCTGTGCCTTTGATGCGCCTCCCATCCACTCATGATCATCAGCAAGACCTACAATTAAGGAAGTTCCAGGGCCTGAATATTTTAAAGAATGAAAATTTTTAGTATTTAGCCAATCTGTTTTATCTCTTAAATTTTTATTATGTTTGTCCCATTCACTTACAGGATCATCATTACTAACTCTTGATGCATGAAATATTGCATCTCCTAATTTTTTAATAGCTTCACTATCATCTAGATCTGGGAAGACTCTTTTTGCCCATGCTTTTCCTGGCCACGAAATTATATTCCAATTAATTTTAAATTCTGTAATTCTTTCTCTAGCTGGTTTGTATGCGACAGCATTAGCTTTATTAGCACGCGAAACTTTATCAGGATCAATTTCAGACAATAACATGGGATCATCACCAGCAATTGCCATTCTAGCTGTATTGTTATCAAAAGCTTCACCCATCCCATTATAAAGCCAATTTGCTGCAACATTGAAAGATTCATCATTTCCATACTTAAATCGAGATAATGTAATATCAGAATCATTAAAAATTGGGGTCACAATTCCAGCTCCTTCTTTGTAAGCATATTCAACAATTTTTCTAACTAAAGGTAAAGATTCTAACGGTGCTGTAATTAGAAGGTTTTGACCTTTTTGAAGAGCAACTCCTCTCTTAATAGATAGATGAGCAAGTTTATCAATATTTTTTGTATCTACATCGTAAAACATTAATATTATAATTAGTTTTTAAATTCTAAAAAGTCTAGAGATTTTAACTTT
>CACBQR010000039.1 GCA_902541435.1 uncultured Alphaproteobacteria bacterium | reverse complement strand
GAATTTAATTCTATGTTAAAAAAGGTTGATAATAATCTTTCAAAATTTAATGAAGTTTTATTTGATCAAAACCTAGAAAGTTATCAAAAAATTACTGAGTAATACCTAATAAAATTCTCAATAATTAAATTTTTAAATTTTTTATTTCTTCTTCAGTTAATATTGCAGGTTGATTAGGGTTGGTTGATAGTTTGTAAGATTTGTTTTCCTCAGCCGATTTTATAATTCCATCCATAATTTCTAAAACATGGAGGGATAATTCAAGAGAACATCTTGCTTTTCGATTATTAGATATGGAATCAATCATTTCTGAGAGACCTATTCCTCTATAATTTGCTTTTTTGTTACCCTCTCCGTCACTCTTGTTAGGAATACCTAACAACATATTATCATTATTTATAGTTTCCCAATCACTATCTTTTTGTGAAATTAACAAATCACCACTAAAAAAATTTGGATCAGGGACTATCATTGAACCGTCAAGTCCATAAAGTTCAATTGTTGAATGGTTATTTTTCCAGACATCCCAAGTACAAAAAAACTGAACTTTTGCTCCATTTTGAAACTCTAAAGAACCCATTAGAGTTGTTGGTGTTTCAACTTTTATTTTATCTCCATATCTAGGTTGACTAGTGATTGTTCTCTCATTTGAAGCAGTTCCACTGATTGCATTTATTTGTTTAACTGGTCCAATTAAATTAACTAATTGAGTAATGTAATAAACACCAACATCAAAAACTGGTCCAGCTCCAGGTTTAAAGAAAAAATCTGGATTAGGATGCCAATGCTCCATTCCATGAGACATCAAATTAAATGTACCAAGAACAATTTTACCTATTTTATTGTCCTCAATTAATTTTCTAGCTTTTTGTCCTGCCGCTCCTAAAAATGTATCTGGAGCACAACCAACATACAAAACTTTATCATTAGCTAATTTTTGTATTTCTAAACCTTCTTGAAAATTCATTGCTAATGGCTTTTCACTAAAACAGTGCTTTCCATTTTGTAGTGATTTTGTAATAATTTCTTTATGGGCTGCAGGAATTGTTAAATTAATAATTAAACCAATTTCATTATTTTCTAAAATTTCATCAACTGATAACGCTTTAACATTATATTTAGATGCAGCATTAGATGCAGCTTCATTATTTATATCGGCACAAGCTACTATTTTAAAATTATTAAATATTTTTTGACACTCAAAATAAGTTTCAGAAATATTTCCACAACCAAGAATTCCAATATTCATTAAATTGTTTCTAAATATTCTAAAGATTTAGTTGTGTATTCTTTATAGTCTTTTGGGTCATCGTGCTCTAATACAAAAACTTCACATGGTGTTTTTTTAACTTCAGAAATTAGTGAAGGCCAATCAATAAAGCCTTCTCCTACAGCAGACTGTTCATCGTGTTCTAATAAGTTTTTACTTTGATCATAAAAATCCTTTAAGTGACATCCAATGATTTTATTTTTATATTTTTCTATCCAATCAAGTGGATCTGCTTTTCCAGCAACTGCCCATCCAAGATCAAGTTCCATTTTTAGATTTTCATTGTGATCCATCATACATTCTATTGGAAGCTTACCACTAGGAAGAGGTCTAAATTCAAATGAATGATTATGATAACCAAGAGTTAGACCATTATCTTCATACGTTTGTACATATGATGAGAGATCTTTACCAAAGTTATTCCAAGTGTTTTCATCAAGATCAAAATTTGAAGCAAAATCTTTAGTAAATTTTTCAGGCACAGAAGGTACTATCGCATGCTTAATATTTAGATATTTCATCCTACTAATTGTTTCTTCTGTATTTGTAATTGCTTGAAAACTTATGTGAGAAGATTTTATAGAAATACTATTTTCTTCCATCATTGATTTAAAATTATCTAAATCAATTTTATCTAAATCAAATAATTCAATATTTTTAATTCCAGACTCAGATAGAAATTTAAATATTGGCTCGTAAGGTTGAAATTTTCTTGTTGTGTACAACTGCATTGTTACTTCATTTCTATTCATTAAATTCTCTCCTCAGATTTACTGTCGAATATTGAAGATTTATTTATATCAAATAAAATGTTTATTTCATCATTTAAATTAAAATTTGAACTTCCTTCGAGCCTAATAGATATTGGATTACCTTCAATACTAGTCCACACAAGAGTATCTGCCCCCATAGGTTCCACTAATTCAACTTTACATTGAATAGAATTTTCATTTTTTTCTATGTTTATATTTTCAGGTCTTATTCCAAAGACAACCTTTTGATCATTGATCATATTATTTATGTTTTCATATTTAGAAATATCAATTTGTTTATTACCAACAATTATATTTTGATTTGATTTATCAAATTTGGCATTTAAAAAATTCATGCTCGGAGATCCAATAAACCCAGCCACAAATAAATTAGCTGGTTTGTTATAAATTTGCTTAGGAGTATCTAATTGTTGTATTAATCCATCTTTCATAACAGATATACGGTCTGCAAGCGTCATAGCTTCTATTTGATCATGAGTAACGTAAATCATAGTATTTGATAAATCTCTATGAAGTTTTTTAATTTCATAGCGTAGTTCAGCTCTTAATTTTGCATCAAGGTTACTTAAAGGTTCGTCAAATAAAAAAACTTTTGCATCTCTAACTAAAGCTCTACCAATAGCAACACGCTGCCTTTGACCTCCAGAGAGTTGAGAAGGTTTTCTTTTAAGTAATTCATTTATTTGTAGGAGATTTGCAGCTTTTTTAATTTTTTCATTAATTAAATCTTTTGCAGTACCCATCATTCTTAAACCAAATGATAAATTTTTCTCAACAGTCATACTTGGGTATAATGCGTATGATTGGAATACCATTCCTATGTGTCTATCTTTTGGTTCTTTCCATGTTACGTTATCATCTTCAATCCAGATCTGTCCATCCGTTAAATCTAAAAGACCGGCAATACAGTTTAATAAAGTAGTCTTTCCACAACCTGAAGGACCAAGCAAAACCATGAATTCTCCTTCTTTAATATCAAGACTTAAATCATTTAATATTTCAGTTTTTCCATAACTGAAGGATATATTTTTTACTTCAACACTACTTTTCATACTCACCCTTTTATTGCCCCAGCTGCTATTCCACGCACAAACCATCTTCCAGAAATAAAGTATACAAAAAGAGGTACTAGAGAAGTTAAAATTGTTGCTGACATATCTACATTGTATTCAGCAACACCATAATCTACTTGTACAATATTATTTAATTGAACTGTCATTGGTTGGTTATCTCTTCCTGCAAAAACTAATCCTAGAAGAAAATCATTCCAAATTCCTGTAACCTGAAGAATGACAGCTACAATAGTTATAGGAGCAGACATTGGGATAATAACATACAGAAATATTTTTATAAAATTACCTCCGTCTATTCTTGCAGCTTTAAATAAATCTATTGGTAAACTAACATAAAAATTTCTAAAAATTAGTGTTAATATTGGCATACCAAAAATAGTATGTACTAAAATTATGCCTGGAAGAGTGGAATAAATACCCAATGCATCTTCTATTTTTAGCAGAGGATAAACCATTACCTGATAAGGAATAAAAGCACCAAACATACACAAACCAAAAAAGAAATATGCTCCCTTAAATCGCCAAAAAGCTAAAGCATATCCATTTATTGCGCTTAGTCCAACAGACACAATAACACTTGGAACAGTAATTTTAATTGAGTTAAAAAAACCTGGTTTAAGACCTTCACATACAAATCCAGTACATGCTTGAGACCAAGCTTTTGGCCAAGAATAAAAACTAAGTTCTTTAGGTAAATTTAAAATATTTGCAGCTCTTATTTCATCCATATCTTTTAAGGATGTGATAACCATTACATATAACGGCATTAAAAAGAATAAAGCACACACTAAAATGAAACAATACATACCTATCCTTCCTACTGTTAAATATTTTGGACGAGGACCTGAAGGTATAGAACTCATTAGTTTGCTGCGTATTTATTTCTCAAATAAAATTCATAAAATGCCCACGGGGCAAGTATGCATACAACAGAAATAAACATAATTATCGATGCTGCAAATGCTTGTCCTAAATTAGCTCTACTAAAAAAATTTTCCATAACATACATAGCGGGTGTAGTTGTTGCATAACCAGGTCCACCAGATGTTAACGCTAAAATTAAGTCATAAACTTTAACTACTCCGGCAGCAATTAGAACTATAGCTGTAACAACCATTGGTCTAAGCATTGGTAGAATTACAAATAAATAAGATTTCCACTTTGCTACTCCTTCAATACTTAATGATTTCCAGATATCTTCATCTATACCTCTGAGACCTGCTAACATTAAAACCATCACAAAACCTGCGCCCTGCCAAACAGCTGCAATACAAACAGCATATATTGCTAAATCTCTATTTACTAACCAATCAAGTTCAAACCAAGAAAAACCCCACATATGCATTGAATTTTCTAATCCAAAGGTTGGGTTTAGAACCCACTTCCAGACTAAACCAGTTACAACAAAAGACATTGCATAAGGATATAAAAAAATAGTTCTAAATAGACTTTCTCCTCTAATTTTTTGATCAATTAATACTGCAAGAAGAAAACCAATAATTAGACAACCAATTGTGAATACAAAACCGTAGATAAAAATATTTTCAACTGCAACATCCCATTTTCTTTGTTTAAATAATCTTTCATATTGATCAAAACCTACAAAATTTGTGACAGGAATTAATTTAGAGTTCGTAAGAGAATAAATAAAAGAATAAATTATACATCCTACAAATACTGTTAAAGATATTATTATCATAGGAAGTAATGCAATTATTGATGCAATGTTTCTAAATAAAGGCATAAATTTTTTATATAATTAGGGCAGGTAAACCCTGCCCTAAGATAATTATAAGTTATAGACCACTTGTTAAAACACCTTCAAGATCATCCATCACTTGAGCAACAGTGTAATTAGGATCATTTCTGAATTCAGAAATGATATCATCCCAAGCACTTGTAAATGCAGGTGTATTCCAATCATCACTTTCTCTCATAATTGCATCAGGATTTTGAATTAAATCTAAACCCATTTGCATACAAGCATCAGCTGCAGAAGTATCTACATCTAGTCTCATTGGTAATGATCCCTTAGCATTATTAAATTTAGCTTGTACTGTTGGATTTACCATCATACTAGCCATAGCTAATTGTACATCCTTCACTTTTGGATCGTCGTTTTTTGGGAATACAAATACATCACCACCAAGTGCAACATATTTTTCTTTTCCTGGAATAACACAAGAATAATCTACCATAGCTTCTTTACCTGCTACAGCAAACTCACCTCTTGCCCAGTCTCCCATAACTTGCATTGCAGCTTTACCTTCGATAACCATTGCTGTTGTATCATTCCACAATCTTCCAGGTGATCCTTCATCAGTAAATGTATTTAGTTCTCTGAAAGTATTTAAAACTGATTCAAATCTACCATCTCTGAATGCATCAACATCTTTATCTCTATAAATTGATTGCATTAAAGGAAAGCCCATTATTGAAGACGCAACAACATCAAACATTCCAGATTCTTGCCATCCTTGTCCACCAAGTGCTAAAGGAATAATTCCTGCATCTTGTATAGTTGGGGCACCAGCTAAAAATTCTTCAAATGTTTGAGGAACTGGAAGACCAACTTGTTTATATACATCGTTGTTAATCCACATCCATTGCCAACTGTGAATGTTTACTGGTACACAATAAAATTCACCTTCAAATTCGCAAGTTTCGATTAGTTCAGGTGGATAAATAAAATCTCTCCATCCTTCAGCAGATGCAACTTCTTCAAGTGATTGAAGTAAGCCCTGCTCAACTAAGTCTACAAATTGTTTTGAAATATTAAACTGTGCTGCAGTTGGTGGATTTCCACCAATAATTCTGTTTACAGTTGTTCCTCTTGCATTGTCACCACCAGTAATAGCAGTATCAATCCAAGTGTTGCCCATCTCTTGCCAAGCTTCTGCAAATTGAGAAATAGCAGCTTGTTCTCCACCAGATGTCCACCAGTGAATAACTTCAGCTTCCATATGCCCTGCAGCTTTAGAAACATTAGTGAAAGATAGGGGTAAAAATAAAGTTAAAAGTATTGAAAAAAATTTTTTCATTTTTCCTCCCTTTGATTAATTATAATAGGACAATCAATATCTTAACAACAAAGTCAACCAGTTAAATTAACGCAATTTGTTAGTAATATTAGAGAAGATTCAACCAGTTAATTTCTTCTTGGCTCAATTCAATATCAAGACAAGGAAGAGTTGTATCTAACTCTTTAACAGATCTAGGGCCAATTAATGCAAAAGAGGGAAAAGACTGGTTTATAGTCCAGCTTGCTGCAATATTATGAGCAGAACAGCCTTTTTTATCAGCTAGTTCCATAGCTCTTTTTTTTCTTTCTCTATTATCTTCACTATCATAGCAACTAATAGGACCACTTGAATTCTCACCTGGTGCTCTGTATGTTTCAGCCTTAGTAATTTTATCTTCAATTTCTTGTGTTATATTATCTGGTAAGAAATAACCTCTTGCTTGACTAGACCAAGACATGTGTGATTTTTGTGAAGAATTTAGGTAAGCCAATATATCTTCAGTATTGGATGACAAGCAACCACTCCAAAGAGGCTTAATCATTTTAGCTAGTGCTAAATTATTATTTAAGATTGACATTTCTTGTTTATTATTTTTTTGTGCCCATTCATTTCCTTCTTTGAATCTTTCAATAGTCCAATTAGAGCCACCAAATATTTTAATTCTGCCTCTTTCTTTCTCTTGATTTAAAACATCCATAAATTCTTCAACAGGATAATCAGTATTATCTCGGTGCATAATATAAATATCAACATAATCAGTATTCAT
>CACBQR010000038.1 GCA_902541435.1 uncultured Alphaproteobacteria bacterium | reverse complement strand
AGATCCGAACCCGTGTGTTTAAGAATTTAATAGATTACTTTTCTCTGTAGTTTTCAAATCAATATTAATAGAATCATATCTTTTTTTAAAACCTTTTATCATTAAGAAATATTTACAAAGTAACCATATTTTATCTAAATTTTGTTTATTAATAAAATCATTGTTAATATTCTTAAAATTGAAAACATTATTTTCTTTAAATTCATCTTCATTAATTATTTCAGAAATCAAATTTATAGTATTTTCATCATAATCAACATTTTGTATGGTTAGCCCCTGTTTAAATTGTTGCGTATACATACTCTTAGGAAAATAATTTTTAAACGCTTCTCTCAATACTGATTTTGTAAAACTGTTTTTCAACTTATTAGAACCGCTTAATGCTAATCCAAATAATCTTACATTATTATCTAAAAAAGGCATTCTAACCTCAACTGAATTTGACATTGACGCCCTATCCCACTTATTTAAAAAAAACTGAAACCAACCACAATAAGACATTAAATAAGTAAAACATAATTCATAAGGAAAATTTTCTAGATCTTCTAAATCATCATTAATAATTTGATAACCTCCATCAAAATTACCTGTATGCAGATAGTTTTTAAAACCATAATTTAAGTCTGGTACTGATTTGAAAGATATTGGAGTAATTTCTTGTTCACCTAAACCAAATAATCTTTTAAATTTATTAATATTTTGAGTTTTTCCAAATTTATTTATTGTTTTATAATTATTAACAATACTATTATAAATATCTACGGATAATTCTGGTATCCAATTTGGATATCCTAGAAACTCATCAGCACCATGACCATCAAGACTAACCTTAATTCCTTTTTCTTTTTGTTTTTTATATAGTTCAAACTGCATAAAATATTCTTCCACTACCTCAAGGGATGAAACAAGATCCATTGTTTTATCAGCGGTCATCTTTTTAAAATCAACTATTTGGTAATTTCTTTTAAATTTTTGGGATAATTGAACTGCGTCCTCTTTAGTTTTCATTTCCTCATAATCCATTATAATTGGGTTCAAATCTAAATCATCTTCGATCAAATTTTCTTTTTTTTGTATCAAATTCATCAATGTGAAGATAGAGGAGGAGTCCAAACCACCACTAAGTGATGTTCCAGTTTTAACATCGCTGTTCAATCTTAATTTTGTAGACTCGTATAGAAGATCAAAATAGTCAGTAGCATTTTCTCTAAATCCTGAATTGACTTTTGGTAAATTTTTAAGTGGATAATCCCATCTAAATATTCTTTTTTCTAAATTGTTTAAATTTATTTTTAAATATCTTCCTTGGGTAAGTTGACTCACATTTGTAAATATTGTCTTAGAGCAATTATTTAGAGTAGTAGAATTTATACCTAAATTATTATTATCAAACTCAATTTTATTTTCTAATGCATAAAATGCTTTTATTTCAGAACTGAATGCGATAAACTTATTATTATCAAATATATAACAAGGTTTATATCCAATACCATCTCTACAAACTATTACCTCATTATTTTTTTTATCTAGTATTGCAAAAGACCATTCTCCATTAAACTTTTGAAATGAGTCTATACCCCACTCTTTATATGCATTAAGTACAACTTCAGTGTCTGAATTTGAATAAAATTTATATTTCTTTAGTATCAGTTCTTCTCTTAAATTTTTGTAATTATAAATCTCTCCATTATAAATAATCCAATATCTTCCATCTACAGACATTGGTTGAGAGCCAAGATTTGACGTATCAATAATAGATAACCTAGTATGACCAAGTAAAAGATTTTTGTGATTAATAAATCCACTATCGTCTGGCCCTCTATGATCTAAAAGTGCATTCATTTTTAGGATTTTTGAAACATCAGGCTTAGATGTTTTAAATATTATTCCATTAATCCCACACATTATATTTTAATTTTTTCCAGCAGTTTACGTACATCTTCAATATAGCTTCTATCCCATAAATAAACATTTAATAGTGAATAATATAATTGATAAATTGGTTCATATTCTAAGTAATATTTATCAATCTTAATATGATCGTTGTATTTATCTAAAAAATTTTCGTTAACAAATTTGGGGTTAAACCATCTTAAATAAGATACTTCTAGCTCATTATGACCATAAAAGGATCCTGGATCAATAAATCCGACAAATTTTTTATTTTTAAAAAGGATGTTACCTTCCCATAAGTCACCATGTAATAGAGATGATGTTGGTTTGTTAGGTATAAAATTATCTATCTTTTTAATTAATAAATCAATTTTAGTGTTAATAGAATCATCCATAGGTTGGTTTTTGTTAATTAAGTCAAATATGTAATTTAGTCTTTTATCTCTATAGAACTCTAGCCAATTTTTAGAACTTGAATTAATCTGTCTCAAACCGCCAATTTGAGTGTCAAAACTAAAACCGTAATCTTTACTTTTATTGGAGTGAAGAGAAATTATAGAATTTAATAAATCACTATTTGTTTGGTTTGGTTGATCATTATCATTATTTATGAATGACATTATTAATAAATTATCATTATAGTTAATAATACTTGGGAACTGATTAAACTTTTGTCTATTAAAAAAAATCAGGTTATCTGTTTCAGATTTTATAGCATTAAAATTATCATTATTTTTGTAATAATATTTGACAATAAACTCTTTATTATCACTTGTGACAATTTTTAAGCAATTTATACCAAAAGAGTTTGATAATAACTTGCTATCTATAATTTTTTTATTATTTAAAAGTTTCTCAATTTCTAAAATGATACTTTGTTCAACCATATCTAATGTTCAAAAAAATTAATTTTCAATTTCTAATTTCATATTTTGGATTAATACCATATGTTTTAACATTTTTAGATAAATACTATTTTTTAATAGTTGAAGAAGAATATCTACTTAGTTTTATTACTTACTACAGCCTAATCATAATTGTTTTCATAGGGTCTATAAATTGGAATTTAAAAAATAAACCACCCACTCACATAGTAATATATGGTTTTTTGCCTAGCTTATTTGCTGTTATTATTATTATTTTAAGCCTTCTTAATATTAAAATTTTGATAATTTTTATTTTAATAACTTTACTTTTATTAACTCAGTTATTTTTTGACTATATTATTTTATTTGCTAACGAAATAAATAAAAAACCATTTTACTTTCTCAGATTGCCTTTAACAGTATTGATTATCATATTTTTATTACTCATTTCATTATAAAGTTTACGCGCCCAATTTTTTTACCTGCATGATTTTGTAATTCAAATTTTTCTTTTTTTTCTAAATTATTTAATTCTTCCCTATTCATAATTTTTAATTTTTTTAAAATATTTATTATTGTAATTGGAATAGCTCTTTCATTTCCATCTGTAATTTTAATTACACCACTAATTTCTTTCTGAATATCAACAAATAAAAAAACACCTTCAGCTCCACTTTTACAAAACATCTTTCCTCTTGAAGCCTTTATTACTTTAGTGTCAAAACTTGCAGTTCCACCAATGAATTCAGGATTTTCTAAAATTGAATCAATCAAGATTCTTACCTGTTCCGTATAATGATAATTATTTTTATAACTTTTAATCAAATTATTTAATGCCCTTGATATATATTTAATCTTAAATGAATATTGTGGAGCGCTACAACCATCTAGAGAGAAATTCTTCTTTAATAATTTAGTTTCTGTAAATTTATTTAAAATTTTTCTAATATTTCTTTGATGTGTGTGATTATAATCAAGATAGTTTGTAATGCTATGATTATTGACTAAACAACTCGTTAACATTCCTAAATGTTTGCCTGCACAATTATTATGTAGTTCATTAAATTTTTTTCTAGAATATATTATTTTTTCAGAAGCTTTTTTATCTAGTGGCCCATGAATACCACACTGTAGACTATTTGTTTTTAAATTTATTTTTGAAATCCATTTTTCTAGTTCTCTTATATGAAATTTTTCCCCTTTGTGTGAAGCACAGGCTAATGCGATCTGTTTATTGTTTAATCTATAATTTTTGATTGCATTTGACATTGCAAAAGGAATAGCTTGAAATATTTTAATTGATGATCGTGGGAAAAAAAATTCATTATCATTGTCAGTAGATAATAAAGTTTTACCATTAGCATTTTTTATTAAAACTTTAACTTGGTGACTACTCTCGACTTCTTTACCTCTAATAAAATCTACGTGAATTTTAGACACGTATGGTATTATACAATAGTGATGTTATTTTTGTTTAAAAAAAGATTTAATAAATGTAAATAAATTTAAGAAAGAGCCATACTTACCAAAAAATATTACATCCTTTTCGGTAATACTTAGACATATACAGCCTGTGTCCTTTGATGCTATTGGCGTATGTTTAATTTTTTGATCATTTATTTGAATATCGCCTTTTGAATATTCACCATATTCATCACAGAAACTACCTTCTAATACTAAAATATATTCTTTTCCACCATGAGAGTGCAGTGGTACAGAAACTCCTGGGTCCATTTTTATTAATTTTAATTCGTCTTTATCATCAATCGATGCAGTATACTCATTGAAACCTTTATAAACTTGTTTCCAATTTAAATTGTTTAGGTTCCCAAAGAAGCTAGTTACTGGGTCCTTAGGATTTGGGGCAGATTTTGTATCTTTACCATTAATGCAGTCTGTATACTTAAGATTTTTAGGATTAATGTTTTCATTATCCATTAAATTTTCACCCAACATATTTTCAAATGTATAGCCAATTTTAGCTGCATTTGAGTTTAATTGTAAATAGGTTGATGCAAATATAGACTTAGCTGGACCCAATATTCCTGAAGCAAAATCAAATATAAGCTGGTTTTTTACTACTGTTCCGTTCATCTTAAAAATCCCTGCATTTTCGTTAAAATATGCCTTATTCTTGATTTAACTGTCCCTAAAGGAATTTCAAGCTCATCTGCAATTTTTTTATGACTTTTATTTTCGAAAAAGTTCATTTTTATCATTATTTTTTGCTGTTCATCGAGCTCATTATTTATTCTTTCTATTTGTTTTTTTGCCTCATTTTCTTCAATTGGGTCAACTTCTCTATCTTGGTATAAAAACTCTCGTATATCTTCCTCTTGGAAATTTATTTTTGAATTTTTCCTGAAAAAGTCTATTTTTTTGTTTCTTGCAATAGTAAAAATCCATGTTGAAAGAGCTGATTTTTTGGAATCATATAGGTTTGATTTTACCCAAACAGTACTCAAAACTTCTTGAGTTAATTCCTCAGAGCTCTCAATTTTAATTCTATTTTGAATAAAATAAGCATTTATTTTTGGTGCAAAAAAATCAAAAATTTCCGAAAAAGCCATTTCGTCGCGGTCTTTTTGTATCCTTTCCATCAAGTTATTTATGTTTGATTTTTCCATATTTTAAAAAGACTCTAACATTTATTAAACACGCTTAACTATTTGCATAAGATATACTAAAAGAAGTAATTGATGAAAATTTTTCTTAAGTTTTTATTAGTGCTATATGTAGCACTTCCTAGCGCTCTAAATTCTTTAGAAGTAGGTAAATGGTCTTTTGAGAAAACTGATGAGTATTGTTATATTGGCAGTTTAGCAACAGAAACAGATTTGCCAAGTGATAAAAAAAGAGGAGATTTTTATATTTTAGTCTATAAAAATATAGGCAATCCAGAAACTGTAGTTCAAATAGAGGCTGGTTATAACTACAAAGTTCCCTCTGATATTATTATAAGTATAGATAAGGGAGAGTACAAATTTTATACAACAGAGGATTTGCCAACTGCTTCTTGGACAGAAGAAGATGCTAAAGTAATTTTTGCTATGAAAAAAGGACTAGAGCTTAATGTTAAAGGCGAGTCATCACGAGGCACAATTACAAATGATACTTATACTCTTAATGGATTTACTGCAGCGTATAATCAGTTAATAAACGATTGTTAAATGCCTAAGAAAATTGTTTTAGCTTACTCAGGCGGACTAGATACAAGTGTAATTCTAAAATGGCTTCAAAATAAATATGAATGCCCAGTAGTTACTTTCACAGCAGATATTGGCCAAGGAGAAGAACTTTCACCAATTGAAACAAAAGCAAAAAGTCTAGGTGTTAAAGAAATATTTATTGAAAATTTACAAGAAGAATTTGTTAGAGATTATGTTTTTCCAATGTTTAGAGCTAACGCTCTCTATGAGGGAAAATACTTGTTAGGTACAGCTATAGCCAGACCCTTAATTGCAAAGAGACAAATTGAAATTGCTAAAATTGTAGGTGCAGATGCTGTTGCGCATGGAGCTACGGGCAAAGGTAATGACCAAGTTAGATTTGAACTTGGATACTATGCTAACAATCCCAAAATCGAAGTTATAGCACCTTGGCGAAATTGGGAATTTGAATCAAGAAATGATTTATTAGATTATGCAGAAAAAAATCAAATAACAGTACCTAAAGATAAAATGGGTGAGCCTCCATTTAGTACAGATGCAAACCTTCTTCATACTTCTTCTGAAGGTAAACTTCTTGAAGATCCTTGGCTTGAACCACCCGAACATATTTTTTCTAGAACAAAATCTATAAAAGATACTCCAGATAAAGCAGAAGTTATAATAATTGGATTTGAAAATGGCGACCCAGTTTCTATAAATGAAGAGAAACTAAAACCACAGGAAGTTCTTACAAGATTAAATTTTATAGCTGGAAGTCACGGAGTAGGAAGAATAGATATTGTAGAAAATAGATTTGTTGGAATGAAATCCAGAGGAGTTTATGAAACACCAGGTGGAACTATCTTACTAGATGCAAGAAGAGCAATAGAGAGTATTACTTTAGATAAAGGTGATGCTCATCTAAAAGATGAATTAATGCCAAAATATGCTGAAGTAGTTTATAATGGTTTCTGGTTTTCTTCTGAGAGAGTATCAATGCAGAAATTGATAGATTCAATGTCACACAAAGTTAACGGTGATGTTAAAATTAAAGTATTTAAAGGTAACGTAATTATATTAGGTAGAAGATCGAGTAACTCTCTTTATGATAATTCTTTAGTTTCTTTTGATGAAGTTGGTGAATATAATCAAAAAGATGCCGAAGGGTTCATTAAAATAAACTCAATTAGACTTCGCAAAAATAATTAATATTTTATGGGTTACGGCGATGATTTACTTGTAACTTCCTTAGCAGCTAAAATTAAAAAACAGTTTCCAGAAAGACAAATTGTTATTGGTATTGCAGATAAAAATCATGCATTTCATTCTCCAATTTATGAAAATA
>CACBQR010000037.1 GCA_902541435.1 uncultured Alphaproteobacteria bacterium | reverse complement strand
TTGATAGTGGTTCTACACATGCTTTTTGCCTAGAACAAAGAGAAGATTTGAAATGGCCTGCATCAATGTACTTAGAAGGCAGTGATCAACACAGAGGATGGTTTCATTCATCTCTTTTAGAATCTTCGGGTACTAGAGGCAAAGCACCTTACGAAAGTGTTCTAACACACGGATTTGTTGTTGATGGAAGAGGACGTAAAATGTCTAAATCTTTAGGCAACGTTATTTCTCCAGATGATATATTAAAAAAATATGGTGTAGATATTTTAAGATTGTGGGTCGTTGCTTCTGATTATTATGATGATCTTAAACTTGATAATGCTATTTTACAATCACAAGCTGAGTCTTATAGAAGAATAAGAAATACCTTTCGTTTTTTAATCGGCAATTTAAGTGATTTTACTGAAGAAGAAGCTATTGATGAGAGTGAGTTTCCAGAGTTAGAAAGATATCTTCTACATCGATTGTGGGAAGTTGATAAAGTCGTTCAAAAATGTGTATCAACATTTAACTTTCATTTGATGTTTACTACACTACTGAACTTTTGTTCAAGTGATCTTTCAGCTTTTTATTTTGATATTAGAAAAGACACAATATATTGTGATAGCAAAGAGTCCATTCAAAGAAGATCTACTAGAACTCTATTAAATATAATTTTTAATCATTTAGTAAGATGGTTTGCCCCATCTATTTCCTTTACCTCTGAAGAAGCCTGGAAAGCTATGGGAAATAAAGAAAGTATACACCTACAAGATTTTTTACAATGTAAAAATGAATATGAGGATAATCAATTAAATGAAAAATGGAGTTTAATTAAAAATATTAGAAAAGTTGCTACTGGAGCAATTGAAAAAATTAGAGAAGAAAAAATCATTCGCTCAAGTCTTGAGGCACACATAGATATTTTTGTTTCTGCAGAGAGTTATAAAAAACTAGAGAAAGTAATGTTTGATGAAATTACAATTACTTCATCATTTTCTTTGTATGTAATTGACGAAAAATCCAAAGGTTTCTCTATTGAAGATATTTCTGATGTTATCGTAAAAGCTTCAAAGGTAAGTGGAGAAAAGTGTCAAAGATGTTGGAAATATGAGGCAAAGTTAATAAATGATGAAGTTTGTAACAGGTGTAATACTGTAATATTTAAGTGATTAAAACAGCAGTATTTATTTTTTTGATTTTATTAGATTTATTAACAAAATTTTTTATTCAGAATAATTTATTTTTAAATCAATCAATACAAATCAATGAATATTTTGATTTAGTTTATGTTCAGAACTTTGGTGTTTCTTTTGGTTTATTTTCTGGTTATGTTTCTCATTGGATATTAATACTTATAGCCTTAATAGTTGTTATATTAATTTTTTATTTACTTATTCAATCAGATAAAGAACTTGAAAAACTGGCTTATTTCTTTGTTATAATTGGGGCTTTGTCAAATATTATTGATAGATTGATAAATAGTTATGTTGTTGATTTTATCTTACTACATTATGATAATTTTTATTGGCCCGCATTTAATCTAGCAGATATTTATATTACAATTGGAATTATCATGTTAATAACGAGTTTTTTTATAAAATCAAAAACAGTAAAATGAAAAACGTTATTTTTGTAACAATCATTTCCTCAATTTTTCTATCTTCTTGTAATACTATTAGAAGTAGTGCAGGTGTAGAAAGAAAAGTAATAGATGAATATAATGTAGTTGAAAATCCTCCATTAGTAATTCCACCAAATTTTAATTTACTACCACCTGATCAAATTCAATCAAAAGATATTAATGATGCCGATAGTGAGCTTGCAAAGGAAATTCTCTTTGGTCTGGATGAAGAAAGTGATGAAACACCTTCTGAAAATTCTGTTATCGACAATATTTTAAAAGAAACTGAAGCAGATCAAGTAGATAATAGTATCAGGGAAGATCTTGATGGGAACTCAGAGGATGAAACAAGTCAAAATAATAGAGATGTTGAAAGTGAAAATATAGAAGAGCCAAAAAAGAAGAAAAAATTTTTCTTTTTCAACAGTAAAGAAGAAAATGAAGATGATGAAGAAGGTGAACCTAAAAAGAAAAAAAGATTTTTCTTCTTTTAATTTTATAAATGGAAATAAAATACTTTAATTCAATTTTTGACAAAATCACTCAAAATAAAGATATTGATCAAAGTATAACTAATGCAATAGAAAAACTTCCTTCTCTGAATATTATTTCAGATAAAAATTTATTAGAAGAAACCATAAAAACTTCAAATCAATTTAAAGAGAAAAAGGAAAAAATAATTGTATTTGGTACAGGAGGTTCAAATTTAGGAGCTAGAGCATTAAATAATATTATTTCCAATAATAAAATCATCTTAGAGTTTTATGACAATGTTGACCCTATAAATTTTGAAAAAAATTTCCAAAATATAAATTTTGAATTAACTGGCTTTTTAGTAATTTCAAAATCGGGTACTACACCAGAGACATTATCTCAATTTTCATGTCTCTATCAAAAGGCAATAGAAGCTAACAAAGTTGAAGATTTTTTTTCAAATACTCTAATCATAACTGAATTTAAAGAATCACCACTTTTTAAAATTGCAAAAGATAATAATTGTTTACTATTAGAGCATCATAAAGATGTTGGAGGCAGATATTCTATATTTACCAATGTTGGTATAGTTCCTGCAATTATTTCTGGACTAAATATAGATGCACTTTTTAGTGGAGCATCTGAAGTAATTAATAATATTGATAATTACAGACCTTATGATCTTGGAAGATATTTAACTCAAAAAGAAAATGCAAAATTTACTAATAATGTTTTAATGACATATTCTGATTCGCTTTATTTTTTTGGAAAATGGTATCTGCAACTTTGGGCAGAAAGTATCGGAAAAAATAATAAAGGTATTACGGCAATTCATTCAGTAGGGACTACTGATCAGCATAGTCAATTACAACTATATTTAGATGGACCTAAAGATAAATATTTCACCTTTATAACTACAGATCATTCAAATAAGGGCATAAAAATTAATAATGATATATTTGAAGGTACAGCTATTGACTATTTTAAAGACAAAACAATGGGAGATTTAATGGAAGCTGAACAGCGTGCAACTATTGAAACTTTTAAATTAAATAATTTTAGTTTTAGAGAAATCTATATTCCTAAAATAGATGAACAAAACTTAGGTAAATTATTATCGTTTAGCATAATAGAAACAATTGCTTCCTGTATGTATTTAGATGTTGATCCTTTTGATCAACCTGCTGTTGAACAAGGTAAAAAACTAACTAAATCTTATTTAAGATAATTTAAAAATATAAATTATTGTTTTACGGTAAGTCTTTTTTTGAAGTAGATTTAAATTTTCTGGAATTACAATATTATCTTTCACACTTGTTTCTAAACCAATCACGGTAGTATTTCTAATGTTACTTGATAAATTTTCTAAAAGTTTTGTTAAATTGTATTTTGCATATGGTGGATCAATATAAACAACTGAAATGTTTTGAAATTCTATTTCTAATTTAGAATGAATAAGGTCTTTTTCATAAATTTTAAATTGATTATTTTTACAAATACTTAAGCAATTTTTTTTTAAAATTTTAAGAACTTCAATATTTTTCTCAAAAAAAATTACTTCACTCATGCCTCTAGAAATTGCTTCTAAACCCATTGTTCCAATTCCTGCGAAAAGATCTAAAAAAATTTTATTTTTATATAATTCGATAGAATTTTTGAATGCATAACTTTCAATAATTGAAAAAAAAGCTTCTCTTTTTAGAGAAGACGTTGGTCTCACAAAATCATTAATACTAGCTAATTTTTTTTGCTTAAACTTTCCTCCAGTAATCTGTATCATTTGCTAATTGAATTTAATTTTTGAAATTGCCCTTCTTTAAGCCTTCCAAGCTTATAAGGGCCATATCCAATTCTTATTAATTTAACTATATTCCATGAAAAATAATTACAAATATTTCTAATTTCTCTATTTTTCCCTTCTTTAAGTTTAAAAATTAACCAAGAATGATTTTTTAATTTTTTTTCAAAGGAAACTTTGATTTTTTTATAATTTATTTCTTTAATTGTAATCCCTTTATTTATTTTTTGTAAATCAGTATTTTGTACATTGCTATTTATACAAACCCTATAAATCCGCTCAATGTTTGAAGATGGATGTTCTAAATATCTTGAATAATCACCATTATTAGTTAGTAAGATCAATCCTTCACTCATATAATCTAATCTTCCAACGCTTATTAATTGACCGAAATTTTTTGGTAATAAATCAAAAATTTTTTTTCTACCTAAATTATCTTTTGTACTACAAATATATTTAATTGGTTTGTATAACTTCCATACTTCAACTTTATTTGTTTTTTTAACAATTTTATTATTAACTTTAATGATATCTAAATTACTCACTTTTTGACTTGGGTGAACACATACTTGATTATTAATTTTAATCTTTTTTTTTACAATTAATTTTTCTGCATCTCTTCGTGAACAAATTCCAGCACTTGATAGATATTTTGAAATTCTAATATTCACTTTGTTTCACTAATAAAATTTTTAATTATATTTATATCATATTTTGTAATTAAAAATTCAGGATGCCATTGTAAGCCAATACACCATTTGTGTTTTTTATGCTCTATTCCTTCAATAACACCATCATTCGCTGTACATGAAACATTTAAGTCCTTACCCACTTTTTTTACCGACTGATGATGTGCACTATTAACATTTATTTTTTGAGTCCCACATATTTTATGTAGTTGAGTATTTTTTAAAATATTAATAGTATGACTAGTCTGATTTCTTGGATTTAATTGTTCATGGTTTATTGGATCTCTTTTTAAATCTTGTATTAATGTTCCACCACATGCAACATTGATAAGTTGTGCGCCACCACAAATTCCTAATATAGGTTTGTTATATTTAAAAAATTTATTGAAAATATTTAATTCAAAATTCGTTCTCTTATTTTTTATATTTTTAGACTGAGAATTACTTGTTTTATATAATCTAGGATGAATATCAAAATTTCCTCCAGTAATAATTAAACCATCAATTAAATGACAAAAATCATCAATAAATTTTTTTTCATGTAACAAAGGAAATGGAATAGCATTAAATTTTGTTAAGGAAGTTAAGTAATTTTCCCTCAACGCATACCATGGAAATTTTGAGTATGTTTTCTTTTTTTCACTATCAAGAGTTATTCCAATAATTGATTTTTTCATTATAATTCAACTATAATGTACAACATAAGTGTGTTCCAGAATGAACGTTGATTTTTTTATGAAAGAAGCAATTATTGAAGCACACAAAGCTTATAATTTAAATGAGGTTCCAGTTGGAGGAATACTTGTTGATAATACAACAAACAAGATTGTAGCCAGAAGCTACAATACAGTAAATAAAAATAAAAATGCTATCAAACATTGTGAATTAAATCTCATTCAAGAAACTTGTGAAAGACTAAAACTTAAATATTTAGAAAATATGACGTTATTTGTTACCTTGGAACCATGCACAATGTGCGCAAGCGCAATAAGTGAAGTACACATTAAAGATATATATTTTGGGGCGTTTGATGAAAAAAATGGTGGAATTGAAAAACTCCGAGTTGCTTTTCAAAGAGAAAATATATTTTTGCCTACTATTTATGGTGGCATTATGGAAAAAGAATGTAGTAATTTATTAAAAAAATTTTTTAAAAATAAACATGATAGATAAAATTAATATACCTGAGTTTGAAGTTTCAGAATTTAATCAAGCATTTAAAGAAGTAATTGAATCCAATTTTAATTATATAAGAATTAAAGGAGAAATTTCTGAGGTTAAAACTGCAACAAGGGGTCAAATCTATCTAACACTTAAAGACGAGGATTCTATTTTAAGTGGAGTTATCTGGGATCAGAAAAAAAAATATTTAGATATAAATCCAGAAATAGGACTAGAAATAATAGCAACTGGTAGAATCACCACTTGGTCTCGTTATAAAACTACTTACCAAATTGATATTGATAAAATTGAAATTGCAGGAGAGGGAGCGCTTTTAAAACTTATTGAAGAAAGAAAAAATAGACTTCAAAAAAAAGGCTATTTTGATGCAGATAAAAAAACCCCATTACCTTTTCTACCTGAGAGATTAGGTATTATTACCTCTCCCACTGGCTCTGTAGTTCACGACATAATTAATAGAGTGAATGATCGTTTTCCAATGCCTTTAGATATATGGCCTGTTTCTGTACAAGGTGTTGACGCAGCAGATAGCATTATAAATGCTATCGAAGGTTTTAATAAACTTAAGTCAGACAAACCAGATATTCTTATTGTTGCTAGAGGTGGAGGTAGTACGGAAGATTTAATGGCTTTTAATGATGAAAATCTTGCTACAAGTGTTTTTGATTCAAAAATACCAATTATTTCTGCAATTGGTCATGAGACAGATACAACAATTATTGATTTAGTATCAGATTTGAGAGCGGCTACACCAACCGCAGCAGCTGAAAAAGCTACCCCAGTTAGATTTGAATTAATAGAAAAAATTAAAAATTTACAACTTAGATTAAACACAAAAGTTTATTCACAAATTCAGTCCAAAAAGGAAAATTATGAATACCTAAATAAGTTTCTTAAATCACCAAGTTCAATAGTTAACAATTACAAGGACAAGCTTTTAGATGATTTTAAAAATTTAACATTATCAATTGAAAACAAATTTAGTATATCTAAATTGAATCTCATTAATTTAGGCAATTCTGTAATTTCTCCTGACTCTTTATTAAGTTTAAAACAAACAAAGATAAATAATCTATCAAAAAATCTTAATTTAAATATTGCTAATAATTACAAAGGTAATCTTGAAAAATATAAAGCAAATATCAGACTACTTAATTCAAATTCTATCTCTTCAAATCTTAAAAAGGGATACTCTATTTTGATGAATAAAAAGAAAATTGTTAAGAATACAAAAAATATTACTACTAACGATCAGTTATCTGTGAAGCTTATTGATGGTACAATTGATGTTAAGGTAAAAAAAATTAATTAAATCTCTTGTGTTGCCAGAACCATTGAGAGGGTTCTGATTTAATCCACTTTTCTATTTTGTAATGTATCGTTTCCATCATTTGATTATCGCTGATATTTACATCATTGTGATAAAAAGGTTCAAGAAAGGTTAGCTCAATTTTTCCATTATCAATTCTTTTATTTTTAATTGGGATTATTGGTAATTTATATTTTCTGGCTAGTTTTAAAAAACCTGTTTGTGTTTTAACTTTTCTTTTAAAAAATAAAACTTCTTCACCAGAAGAATCTTTTTGATCAATTACAACCAACACTGACAAAGAATTTCTTATAGCTTCAGTAATATCTTTAGCACTTTTTTTACCTTTTGGAG
>CACBQR010000036.1 GCA_902541435.1 uncultured Alphaproteobacteria bacterium | reverse complement strand
AAATATAAAAAAGGAATGGATCTAGCTAAAATTTAAATATGTATGGCTCTGCCATCAACACTTAGAGCTGCTTCTTTTACCGCTTCACTAGTTGTTGGATGAGCATGACATACTCTAGCAATATCTTCTGCACTTCCACCAAATTCGATTGTAGTAACAATTTCTGCAATCAGTTGTCCAGCATCATGACCGATTATATGAGCACCTAAAATTTCATCTGTTTTTTTATCAACCAAAATTTTAACAAATCCCTCTGATGCAGAAGTGGTTAGGGCACGACCATTTGCCATAAAAGGAAATTTTCCAACCTTGAAGTCTTTCTTTTCTTGCTTGAGCTGTTCTTCTGTTTTACCTACAGATGCAATCTCTGGATTGGTATAAACAATCGCTGGTATAGCTTCATAGTTTATATGAGGTTTTTGACCATTTATAAATTCAACACAAGCAACTCCTTCTTCTTCAGCTTTGTGTGCTAGCATTGGTCCCGGTGCTACATCACCAATGGCGTAGATTCCCTCAACAGAAGTTTGAAAGTTATCTCTAATTTCAATGGATTTTTTTTCGGTTAACTTAATACCAATTTTTTCAAGACCCAGTCCTTCTGTGTTTGGTTTTCTTCCTACTGACATTAAAACTATTTCGTAGTTTTCTTTTATTTTCTTTTTATCTGATGTTTCCATTTCAACATCTACACCAGACTTACTAGATTTTGCAGAACTCACTTTATGCGATAATTTAAATTCTAACCCTTGTTTAGTTAATATTTTCATAAACTCTTTTGCAATTTCACCGTCCATAGTTGGAACAATTCTGTCAAGAGCTTCAACAACTGTTACCTTTGAACCTAATCTACTCCATACTGACCCCATCTCTAATCCAATATATCCACCACCAATAACTAGGAGTGATTTTGGTATTTTAGATAGAGAAAGAGCACCTGTTGAAGATACTATTTTTTTTTCATCGACAGGAATATTTGGTATCTCAACGGAAGATGATCCTGTTGCAATAATAAAATTTTTAGCACTAGCAGTTATTTCATTTTTTCCACTTGTAATAGAAATAGTATTTTTATCTACAAATGAAGCCATACCAGGAATATGCGTTATTTTATTTTTCTTAAATAAAAAACCGATCCCTGTTGTAAGTTTTTTTACAATTTTAGTTTTGCGATCCATCAAAACATTTAAATCTAAATCTATCTTTGATGTTTTTATGCCATGCTCTGCAGCATGATTTGAAATTTCAACAAATTTTTCAGAAGAATTTAATAATGCTTTAGAAGGTATGCATCCAATGTTCAAACAAGTTCCACCAAGTGATGGTTCTTTTTCTATACAAGCAACCTTCATTCCAAGTTGAGCTGCTCTGATTGCAGCTACATATCCACCAGGTCCCGCACCAATTACTATTAAATCAAAATCTTCCATTTTATATTCCTAATACTAATTCGGATGGATCTTCTAGAAGTTCTTTCACTTTCACTAAAAATCCAACACTTTCTTTTCCATCAATAATTCTATGATCATAACTTAATGCAACATACATCATTGGCCTAATTACTATTTCATCATTTACAACTACTGCTCTTTTTTGAATATTATGCATCCCTAAAATTCCAGATTGAGGTCTATTGATTATTGGGGTGCTGAGCATTGATCCGTAAACGCCACCATTTGAAATTGTAAAAGTTCCACCAGTCAAATCGTCCATGGTCAGCGTTCCATCTTTGGCTTTTGTACTAAGATCAATAATTTTAGTTTCTATTTCTCCAAAACTCAATTGATCGGCGTCTTTAAGTATTGGTACGACTAATCCTTTTTCAGTTCCAACAGCTATACCTATATCAAAATGATTTTTATAAATTATATTTTCATCTTTAATTTCAGCATTCACAGCTGGATACTCTTGCAAACTTTTTACTACCGCTTTTACAAAAAATGACATGAAACCTAATTTGACCTCATACCGACTTTGAAATTCTTGGTTTTTTGATTTTCTAATTTCCATAACTTTGGACATGTCAATTTCATTGAAAGTCGTAAGTATGGCTGCTGTATTTTGAGCCTCCTTTAAACGTTTAGATATTGTCTGTCTGATTTTAGACATTTTAACAACTTCTTCTCTTTCACTATTGTTAGTGGTTGTTTTATTTGAAGAAGAAAGATGAGAAACTACATCTTCTTTATTAATTCTTCCATCAAAACGGGATGAGGTGACATCTTCAAGTTTAATATTATTTTCTTCAGCAATTTTTCTTGCAGATGGTGAAGATTTGGCAGGAGAAGATTTTTTTTCAACCTTAACTGCTTTTACTTCTTCTTTTATTTTTTCTTCTTTATTTTCAGTTTTTTTAGGAGTTGGTTTTTTACCTTTTGATTCATCTAAGATTCCTAAAATACCACCAATTTCAACGTCAGTGCCTTCAGAAACTTTTATTTCTTTTAGAGAGCCGGCATGAGGCGCTGGTACTTCAACTGTAATTTTGTCTGTCTCAATTTCAACTAAAGGTTCATCTGCTTCAAAATTATCGCCTATATTCTTAAGCCATTTTGAAACAGTTGCTTCCGTAATTGACTCTCCAAGTGTTGGAACTATTAATTCAGTGCTCATTAATTAAATGCTTAATAACATTTACGTCAATTTATTCAATTGGCAGATTAGTCTTTAATTTTGTTGAAATACCTGCCCAAGATTTGATAATTTTGCTAATCGAATCTTCAGTTGCCATTTTTATAATAGTTTCTTGGTTACTTAAGTGTCTTTCTAAAGAACCAGCGGCAGGAGAAGCAGCTGGACTTCTACCAACATAGAATATTTTTTCTTGTTTAACTTTGGCTTCCTGCATAACACTTTCCAATCTGCCTTTCACAAAACCCCAGGCACCCATATTTTTTGGTTCTTCTTGTGCCCAGATAACTTCAGCATCAGTATAATGTTTTAATTCATCTCTAAAGTTTTCATAAGGAAATGGATAAATCTGCTCCAATCTTATTATGGAGAGATTTTTAATTTTATTTTTTGATATGTGATCTGCAAGTTCAAAATATATTTTACCAGAGCAAATGATTAATCTTTTATTTTTCCTTTTTTCTTTAACAGATAGTTTA
Organism: uncultured Alphaproteobacteria bacterium; assembly: GCA_902541435.1. Classification (GTDB taxonomy): domain Bacteria; phylum Pseudomonadota; class Alphaproteobacteria; order HIMB59; genus CACPNW01. The sequence goes on along the minus strand of CACBQR010000036.1, from coordinate 5,985 downwards.
TCAGTAAGAATTCTATGGAAAGTTGATCCATTAATATAATCCTCAATATTAGAAACATTAGATTTATGTCTAAGTGTAGATTTTGGTGTAAATATAATTAGAGGTTTCCTAAAGTTTCTATGTAGTTGCCTTCTTAAAACATGAAAGTAATTAGCAGGACTTGTGCAATTAACAATTTGCATATTATCTTCCGCACACATCTGTAAAAATCTTTCTAATCTTCCACTGGTATGCTCAGGACCTTGGCCCTCATGTCCGTGGGGAAGAAGCATCGTTAAACCAGACATTCTCAACCATTTTCTTTCTCCAGAACTAATGAATTGATCAATCATAATTTGTGCGCCATTTGCAAAATCACCAAACTGCGCTTCCCATATAACAAGTGTCTTAGGATCAACTTGTGAATATCCATATTCAAAACCAAGAACGCCAAACTCAGATAAAAAACTATCTATAATTTCAAAGTAACCTTGCTTGTTTTGAAAGTGTCTTAATGGAACAAAACGATTTTCGTTTTCTTGATCATATAGAACACCATGTCTATGACTAAATGTTCCTCTGCCCACATCTTGTCCAGATATTCGAACACCGTATCCCTCATCTAAAAGTGTCGCTAAAGCTAAACTTTCAGAGGTTGCCCAATCAATACCTTTTCCATTGATGACACTTGTTAATCGATCTCCATAAATTTTTTTTATTCTTCTATGAGCATTAAAATCTGCAGGTATTTCATGAATTTTTTTAGCTACGTTAATTAATGTTTTTTCTTTTACAGATGTTTTTCCTCTTCTTGCATCAAATGTTGCAGTAGATAAACCTGTCCAAGTTCCCTCTAACCAATCTACTTTATTTGGTTTATAATTTTTAGTTGATTCAAATTCTTTATCTAAAAAATTTTTAAAAGAATCTACAATATCTCTAGATTCTTCTTCTGAAAGAGTATTATTCTCAATTAATTTTTTTTCATATTTTTTTCTTGTAGTAATTTGTTTTTTTATAGCCTTATACATTAGTGGCTGAGTAAAAGAAGGTTCATCAGCTTCGTTATGTCCTGATCTTCTGTAGCAAAACATATCTACAACAACATCAACTTTAAATTTATTTCTAAATTCCGTTGCAAGTCTACAAACATGAACTACTGCTTCTGGGTCATCACCATTAACATGAAATATTGGTGCCTGAACCATTTTTGCAATTTCAGTACAATAAGGTGCTGATCGTCCATATTGTGGCATAGTTGTAAAACCTATCTGATTGTTAATTACAAAGTGAATGGTACCACCTGTTTTAAACCCTCTTAATTGTGACATAGCAAATGTTTCGGCCACAACTCCTTGTCCAGCTATTGCTGCATCTCCATGAATTAATAAACCTATAACTTTATCTGTTGTTTTATCTTTTGCTAAAGTTTGTTTAGCTCTTACTTTTCCTGCCACAACTGGGTTAACTGCTTCTAAATGTGATGGGTTAGAAGTGAGCGATAAATGAATTTTCTTTTTTTCAAATTCACGATCAGCAGAAACTCCTAAATGATATTTTACATCACCTGAACCAAGTACCTCATTTGGATCGTTTAAAGATCCTTGGAATTTTGATAATATTTTTTTGTAAGGCATTTCCAAAACACTTGATAGAAGTGTTAGTCTCCCTCGATGAGCAGTTCCAATAATAATATCTTCAATTCCAGACAAACATGCCTGTTTTACAATTTGCTCTATCCCAGGTATCATCGCTTCACCACCTTCGATACCGTATCTCTTTGTACCTAAAAACTTTTTATCTAAAAACTGCTCAAATAGTTCTGATTCGACTAATCTTTTATAGATTGCTTTTTTTCCCTCATTTGTAAAATTTGTTTTATTTCTTACTTCTTCGATTCTTTCTTGGACCCATTGTTTTTGATCAGCTTGTTGTATGTGTAAAAATTCAACACCAATTGAAGCAGAATAAGTTTCTTTTAATATTTTAATAATATTTTTTAATTTACCTTTTTCTAAACCTAAACTTCCATCAATGAATATTTCTTTTTCTAAATCTGATTCATTGAAACCGTAGCTTTTATAATCTAATTCTTGAGGATACTCTCTTTCAGATATTCCTAAGGGATCAAGATCTGCAATTAAATGTCCGTTAATTCTAAAAGCTCTAATTAATCTTAATGCTCTAATTGAATCTAAGGTTGATATTCTAAATTCCTCAGAATTGTAATTCGCATTTGATTTTATAACCTTAGTTATGTAATTTTTATCTATTATACTTGATGGACGTTCTTTCCATTCTGGTCCTCCAAAATCTTTAAGAACAGAATAGTCATCTTCATTTAAATTATTAAAAAAACCTTTCCAAGATGTATCCACACTTTCAGGGTCATTTCTAAATTTAGAATATAGTTCGGCTACATATGGAGCATTAGCACTATTTAAGAAAGTATCATTCATAGATTTCTATTAAACTAAAACCATTTCGCATAACAATCATACTAATGGAAACTAATTATTCCCATTTTGCATTGCTAATTTCATAGTTTTTCCCAATGATGCCGGGGATTTTGACACCAAAACTCCAGCATTTTCTAAAGATTTAATTTTGGAATGTGCCGTACCTTTTGAGCCTGAAACGATAGCACCTGCATGACCCATACGTTTTCCTTTAGGGGCAGATTGTCCAGCTATAAACGCTGAAACTGGTTTTTTTCTTTTTGAATTTGAAATAAATTCTGCCGCATTTTCTTCCTCCTCACCACCAATTTCACCTATCATTAATATTCCCTCGGTCTCATCGTCTTCTAAAAATAACTTTATGCAATCTACAAAATCCATACCATGTATTGGGTCTCCACCGATACCAACACATGTTGATTGACCTAATCCTACCTCTGTTGTTTGTGCAACAGCTTCATAAGTTAATGTTCCTGATCTACTCACTATACCTATTTTACCTTTTTTATGGATGAAACCAGGCATGATACCAATCTTGCATTCGGAAGGTGTTATTAAACCTGGGCAGTTTGGCCCAATCAAATATGTTTTATTGTTAATAATTCTTTTTTTTATATCAATCATATCTAAGACTGGAATACCTTCTGTAATGCATACAATTAACTCAATGTTTGCATCTAAAGCTTCGTGGATTGCTTTAGCAGCAAACTTAGCAGGCACATAAATGACTGTTGCGTTTGCTTCAGTTTGTTTAACTGCATCAGCAACGGTATTAAATACCGGTAAATTTAAATGGGTCTGCCCTCCTTTACCAGGCGTTACACCGCCTACAAGATTTGTACCATATGCTATAGCTTGTTCAGAATGATATGTTCCTTGTGAACCGGTAAAGCCTTGGCAAATAAGTCTTGTATTTTTATTAACTAAAATTGACACTATTCTGATAACTCCACAGCTTTCTGAGCAGCATTTGAAAAATCATCAATTGAAATTAATCCTAGTGATGAATTATTTATAATGTCTCTTCCCTCTTTAGAATTTGTTCCTTGAAAACGAACAACAACAGGAAGTTTAAAATCTAATTCTTTAATTGCATCAATGATGCCATTAGCAATCATATCACAATGGATGATTCCTCCAAAAATATTTATGAAGACAGATTTCACATTTTTATCTGATTGAATAATCTTGAAAGCTTTAATGGCTCTTTCTTTATTTGCTGTACCACCTAAATCTAAAAAATTGGCTGGCTCCATTCCAAATTGTTTAATAATATCCATAGTTGCCATAGCTAGCCCAGCTCCGTTAACCATACAGCCTATTTTTCCATCAAGTTTAATGTAAACCATATCGTTTTCAGAAGCTTCAAGTTCTAAATCATTTTCTTCTGAAGTATCTTTTAATTTTTCAATGTCAGCCTGTCTATACAAAGCATTATCATCAATATTAATTTTAGCATCTAAAAGAATTAGTTTTTCATCTTTTGTCACAACAAGAGGATTAATTTCAATTAAAGAAGCATCTATTTCGACATAGGCCTTACATAAATTTGAAACAATTTCTTTAAATTGGTTAAACTCATTAATAGAAAAATTTAATTTATTTTGAAGACTATCACTAATTGTAAAATCTTCTAAGTTATCAAAATAAACATATTGAATTCTATCTGGTGTTTTCTCAGCTACATCTTCTATATCTACACCACCGGCATCAGATACCATCATCATTAATTTTGATTGATTCCTATCAAGAAGAATACTTAAATAATATTCCCTATCAATTTCACATCCAGCTTCTAAATAAATTCTATTTACTAACTTTCCCTCATTACCTGTTTGTTTTGTAATCAATATATTACCCATCATTCCTTTTGCAATTTTTTGTGCATCATCAATTGATGCTGTTATTTGTACTCCACCTTTTGTATTAAATGGTTTTAAAAATTCCCCTGCTCCTCTTCCTCCAGCATGTATCTGTGATTTGATAACCCAAGGTGGTCCTTTTATATTTTGTAAATCTTTTTCTAAATCATCAACATTTTCAATGTAACTTTTGCCTTCAAGTATAGGTAGATTGTACTTTCTTAGTAGATCTTTAGCTTGGTATTCATGCAAATTCATTTTGATAAAAAGGTAATAGTTAGATTAGATGAAAAAAACAATTATTTTTTATTTTTCTTATTTAGAAGCTTGTTAGACAATGTAGTTAATGATTTTACTGCTTTAACGGAATGATTAAATTCTTTCTTTTCATTATTATTAAGTTTTAATTCAATAATTTTTTCAACACCTTTTTTGCCAATGATAACTGGAACTCCAACATATAGTCCTTTTACTCCATATTCACCATTAAGATATGCAGCACATGGTAACAATCTTTTTTGATCTAACAAAAATGACTCTGCCATTTGTATAGCTGAAGAAGCTGGTGCATAATAAGCAGATGTGTTCATGAGTTTTACAATTTCAGCACCACCATCACGTGTTCTTTGAATAATTTTGTCGATATTTTTTTTTGTTGTCCACTTCATCTTTATTAATTCAGGTACAGGAATACCTGATACTGTTGAGTATCGCATAAGCGGAACCATCGTGTCTCCATGACCGCCTAAGACAAAAGCGCTGATATCATTAATTGACACATTAAACTCCTTGGATAAAAAGTATTTTAATCTTGCACTATCCAAAACACCTGCCATACCAATACACATATTTGTTTTAAGGCCTGATGATTTCTGAAGGACACTTACCATTGCGTCGAGTGGATTAGTAATGCATATAACAAATGCTTTTGGACAATATTTTTTAATATTTTTCCCTACATTTTGAATAATAATAGAATTTTTTTCTACAAGATCATCTCGGGACATGCCTGGTTTTCTTGGAAAACCTGCAGTAACTATTACTACATCAGAATTTTTGATATCTCTAAAATTTGAAGTACCTTTAAAATCTGCATGAAATCCCTCAATGGAAGATGACTGAGTAAGATCTAAAGATTTGCCCTTAGGCATCCCTTCAAAAATATCTAATAAAACTACATCACCTAATTCTTTTAAACTAACAAGTTGTGCTAAAGTCCCACCGATATTGCCTGCTCCAATAAGAGCAATTTTTTTTCTCATTTAAGTTTTATACTTTAATTACAATTCTGTAACAATAGCCTTTTTAAGTCCAGCAATTTCTTTGGCTGGATTTAGACCTTTAGGGCAAGACCTAGTACAATTCATTATGGAATGACATCTATAAAGTTTTAATGAATCATTTATTGCTTTTAATCTCTCTTTTCTTTCTGAGTCTCTAGAGTCACTTACCCATCTTGCTGCTTGTAAAAGGACTGCAGGTCCTAGATATTCATCTCCATTCCACCAATAACTTGGACAAGAAGTAGTGCAGCAAAAACATAATACACACTCCCATTTACCATCTAGTTTTTCTCTATCTTTTGGTGATTGTTTTTTTTCGTCTCCTGAGTTTTTTTCTTCATTTGTATTTTCACGTTGCAACCAAGGTTTAATTGAAGCCAGTTGCTCATAAGCCTTACTAAG
>CACBQR010000035.1 GCA_902541435.1 uncultured Alphaproteobacteria bacterium | reverse complement strand
ACAGTATTTGTTTTACATCTATACGAATTAATTTCTATATTTGGTATGAAGTATGCATTATCGATATGATAGATGGCTCTATCATTTATAGCTCCTGATAAATCCGGAGAGATACCACATCTCGATGCCATCATTAACTTTAGTGCAAGAATTTCACCATTATTTTTAAAACCTACTTCATAATCAAATAAAAAATCATGCCTCTTTCCAGTCATGATCATATCATCATCTCTATCAACTCTTAGTTTTACTGGTTTAGATAACTTTTTTGCTGCAATGCTTGTAATGGCTGCAAATAAAAAAGATTGTGTTTCTTTTCCACCAAAACCACCACCAATTCTTCTTACTATTACATGGATACTATTGTAATTTTGTTTTAGTACCTTGCCAATAATTTGCTGTGTTTCTGATGGATGTTGTGTTGAAGAATAAACTAAAAAATTATTATCTTCTTGAGGAATAGTCATTGCAATTTGACCTTCTAAATAAAAATGATCTTGACCCCCTGAATATAATTTACCTTTTAAAAAGTTGTCTGATTTTTTAAATCCACGTTTTATATTTCCTCTAGTTAGATACTTCGGTTTTAATACGAATGATTTTTTCTTTAATGCTTCTTCAATTGAAACAATCGGTTTAGATATTTTTAAGTCTATTTTTACTTTTAATGCAGCTTTTTTTGCTAAATTATTAGTTTTTGCAATAACTGCAAATATTGGTTGCCCATAGTATTCTATATTTTTTGAAGTAAATATTTTATCCCCTTTAAATATTGGCCCAACATCATTTATACCTTCAATATCTTTTTCAGTTATAATGTCTACTACACCTTCTGAAGATAAAACATCTTTATAATCAATTTTTTTTATTACTCCTTTACTACAATTACTGTATCCAATTACTGCGTGAAGTAAATTTTTAGGTTCTGATATATCATCAGTATAAATTGCTTTTCCAGTAACATGTTTTACTGCACTTTCATGTTCAATATTTTTTGTAAATATTTTATCCATTAATATAACGTTGATTTAATTTTATTATTTTCATTTAAAAACCTCTCTAAAAGGTTTTGACTAATTTTAGTTCTATAATTTTTTGAAGCTCTCATATCATCTATTGGATCAAATTCTTTTTTAATAATTTTCTTTGCTTTATTAATATTGTCTTCATTAAATATTTTATTCAATAAAAATTTTTGAGCTTTTTCAGCTATTTTTGGAGTTTCTGCTAAACCTCCACAAACAATTTTTATTTCTTTAATAATATTTTTTTCAATTCTAGCATTTATAGCCATAAATACAGAACTTATATCATCATCTATTCTTTTTGAAATTTTATAACATTTAAGAATATTGCTTTTATAGATTGGTATTATAATTTCTTTGATTATTTCATTAGGTTTTAATTTTGTTTTTCGATAACTGAGAAAATAATTGTCCAATAATAAAGTTTTTTTAACTTTTCCTTGAATTATAATTTTACTATTGAGTGCAATTAATACAGGCAAACTATCACCTATTGGAGATGCACTTCCAATGTTACCTCCAAGAGATGCAGTATTTCTTATTTGTTCAGATCCGTATCTTTCAAACATTTTAGCAAATGTTGGATAAATATTTTCTAAAATTGGTAATATATCATTTATGGGAGTAGCAGATCCAATGTGCAAATTGTTGTTTTTGTTTTTAATATAATTTAAATCTTTATTTGAGCCTAAATAAAAAATATTTTTTAAATCTTTTCTTTTTTTTGTTACTTCAAGAGCTAAATCTGTACCTCCAACTAGTAAATGTCCATTTCTATTTTTTTGATAGTCTTTTATTAGAGAATTTAAATTATAATGGATGAAAAACTTAGAACCATTTTTTTTAATAACAGTATCAGTTTTCTTAATTGATTTTAATAATCTAATAACTTTAATCTTTGAAAACTTATCACTTTTATAGCTATACATATTCGTAATTGCATTTTTAATTGGAAGATAACCTGTACATCTACATAAATTTCCAGAAAGAAATTTATCAATATTTTCTTCTGTTGGTTTTATTTTATTTTCATACATATTGTACATTGACATAATAATACCAGGAGTACAAAAACCACATTGAGATCCGTCACTATCAATCATTGATTGTTGAACAGGATGAAGTTTATTTTTTTGTATATGCTCAACTGTTATTAATTGCTTACCATGCAGAGAGTACAAAAAAGTAATACAAGTGTTTATACTTTTATAAGAAATTTTATTTTCTTTTAATTCTCCTACAACTGCAGTACATGCTCCACAATCACCAGATGCACAACCTTCTTTTGTTCCAGTTAACTCATGATTATTACGAAGATAATTTAGTACTGTTGTATTTGTGTCTAAATCTTTGATAGATATTTTTTCTTCATTAAGAAGAAAATCGATATGCGCTTTAGACACTAGCTTCCTCTATATGTTGAATAACTCCACGGGGTAATAAGAAGAGGAACATGGTAGTGCTCTTCTTTGTTAATTCCAAATCTAATTATTACGTCATCAAGAAAGAATGGTTTATGAAGATTTGTAAATTCCTTAAAATAACTCCCGCAAAGAAATAATAACTCATATTTTCCAAGAATAAAATTCTCTTTACCTAATATAGGTTCATTACATCTGCCATCTTCATTGAGAGTAAAATTTGAAATTTTAACTTTATTTTCACCATCAATTTTGAAAAGAGACCCTTTTATACCAGAACCAGGCTTACCATTATAGGTATCCAAAACATGAGTAGTTAAATATCCTTTAGACATAATACTTATTCGTTTATACAGTATTTAGGTAAATATTAAATCAAGCATTTTTATGAAAGACGACAGAAATTATATAGGTTACGGAAATAATGACGCATACATTTATTGGCCTAATAAATCAAAACTCGCTCTTCAATTTGTTTTAAATTATGAGGAAGGTGCTGAAAATTCAATAATGAATGGTGATGAAGGATCAGAAACTTTTTTATCGGAAATAATTAATGCAAAGCAAATAATAGGTGCCAGAAATATGAATATGGAATCAATCTATGAGTATGGCTCAAGAAGAGGTTTTTGGAGAATACATAATGAGTTCGAAAAAAGAAAATTACCTTTAACAATATTTGGTGTTGGTATGGCTTTAGAAAAAAACCCAGATGTTTGTGAACAAATAATTAAATCAAATTATGAAGTAGCTAGCCATGGTTATAGATGGATAGACTATCAAAATATAACTGAGGAAGTTGAAAAAGAACATACTATAAAATGTAACAATATTATTAAAGATATTTTTGGATATTTTCCTTCTGGTTGGTATACTGGCAGAACAAGTCCAAATACAAGAAATATAATTTTAGATAACACAAATATTATTTACGATAGTGATTCCTATGCCGATGATTTACCTTACTGGATAAAAGTAAAAAATAAAAAACATCTAATTATTCCATACACTTTAGATAATAATGATATGAGATTTTCTACATTACAAGGTTTTAACACAGGCGAGGATTTTTATAATTACTTAAAAAATTCATTTGATACATTATACAGAGAAGCAAATGATTTTAATAAACCTAAAATGATGAGTGTGGGTTTACATTGTCGATTAATAGCCAGACCTGGAAGATTTATGTCTTTGGTAAAATTTTTAAATTATATTTCTGGTTATAATGATATTTGGATATGCAAAAGAGAAGAAATTGCCAATCATTGGTATGAAAATTTTAGTAATGAAAGTTAAAGATATAAATAATTATAATTCTGAAAAGTTTATTGATTCTTTTAAAAATATTTATGAAGAATCTAAATTTATAACAGAAGATGCTGAAAAAAAGCGACCATTTAAAAATAAAAATGAAATGATATCAGTATTTTTAGAATTGTTTGATAATTTAGATGAAGAAATTAAAATAAATATAATAAAAAAACATCCTGATCTAGCAGATAAAATAAAAATCAATAAAGGTTTGTCTAAATTATCTGATGAAGAACAAACTAGATCTGGTTTAAAAGATTGTTCAGAACAAGAATTTAATTTATTTAATGACTTAAATTCAAGATTTAAAAACAAATTTAATATCCCATTTATTTTTGCAGTAAGAAATAAAAATAAAAATGAAATTATAAAAGAGTTTAAAAGTAGATTAGAAAATAATGACATAAACTTAGAAATAAAATCTTCAATATCGCAAGTAAAAGAAATTGCTAAATTAAGACTAACAGAATTAATTAATGAATAAGAAATACATTCAAAAAAATTATATAAACTTATGTAGTAAGGTTTTAGGTACAAAAATTCATAGATTTTCTGATCAGTTTTTTGGATCAGCATCCAGATTGCTTAAAGAAGAACAGCCAATTTTTAAAGAAGGAGTATATGATAAAAATGGGAAGTGGATGGATGGATGGGAAACAAGAAGAAAAAGAACTAAAGGAAATGATTATGTTACTATTAAATTAGGTCTTCCTGGTAAAATTAATTTTGCTGAAATAGACACAAGCTATTTTAATGGTAATCAACCTGAATACGCCAGCATTGATGCTTGTTATTTTGAAAAAAATAAATTTAATTGGGTAAACATTTTATCAAAAAAAAAACTTAAACCAAATTATCTTCATGGTTTTAAAACTAAACAAAATAATAAAGTTTTTAATTTCATAAGATTGAATATTTTTCCAGATGGAGGTGTTGCAAGATTAAAGTTACTAGGAAACTTGGATATATCAAAATTAAAATTTCCAAATAAAAAATTTGATTTACTTAGTGTCCTTAATGGATCAAAAATTGTTGCATGTAGCGATGAACATTTTGGCAGTGCAGAAAATTTGTTACTTCCATTTAAATCAAAAAATATGGGAAATGGCTGGGAAACTAAAAGAAGAAGAGGATCAGGATATGACTGGGTTGTAATTAAACTTGGAAAATCAGGTTTAATTGAAAAATTTAATATTGAAACTCATTTCTTTAAAGGTAATTATCCGTCTTATTGCTCAGTACAAGGTTTTTATTCAATAAAAAATATAAATGTAAGCAAATTAATAAATGAAAGTAAAAATTGGGAATATTTAATAAAAAATAAAAATCTTAAACCTAATTCATCATTAAAAATTAATTTAACTAAACACATTAAAAAAATAAATTACTTGAAGTTAAATATTTATCCTGACGGGGGTATTTCAAGGATTAGAGCAATTGGAAAGTTTTTGTGAACTATAAGATAAAGAATATTAGTAAAGAGAATTTCAAATATTATGGTGATTTAATTACAACTTCTAATAAAAATTATGAAAGTATTAATAAAAATACAACTGATAGTTTTTTTGATTTAGCAAATATACAAATAATTGGTTATGACAAAAGACCTAGATTAAATATTTTTCATGCAAAGAAAAGAAACTTTCCATTAAAAATTAACATGTTGGAAAATCACCCCTACAGTTCTCAAGTATTTCTTCCATTTAATTCTACGGGCTTTTTAGTTTTAGTTGCACCAATGGGAGTCAAACCTAAAATTGATTTAATTGAAATATTCAAAGTAAGTGGTGGTGATGGTATAAATTTTAATCCCAAAGTATGGCATTTTCCTCTAATATCTCTTGAGAATGAAAAATATATTACCATTGATAAAAAAGATGCGGATAATAATATTGAGATTTATAATTTTGAACAATCGGAAATATTTGAATTAAAATATGAGTGATACAATTTTAAATATAGAAAATATAACAAAATCTTTTCCAAGAGTAATTGCTAACAAAAGGGTTACTTTTGATATTAAAAAAAATGCAGTTCATGCAATTTTAGGAGAAAATGGAGCAGGGAAATCTACTTTGGTAAAAATTCTATATGGTCTCCTAGAGCCAGATGAAGGAAATATTAAATTAAATAATAAGGATTTTAAAGTTAATTCCCCAGCAGAAGCAAGGAAACAAGGAATAGGAATGGTATTTCAGCACTTTTCTTTATTTGATTCTTTATCAGTAAAAGAAAATTTAATTTTAGGCATTGATGAAAAGATGTCTTATTCAGATTTAGAAAATAAGCTACAAAATATAAGCTCAAGATATAATCTTCCCTTAGATTTAGATGCTCCAATTACTGCTTTATCAGCTGGAGAAAAGCAGCGTGTAGAAATTATAAGAATTTTATTACAAGACCCACAGATACTTATTATGGATGAACCAACTTCAGTCTTAACACCTCAAGAAGTTGAAAGTTTGTTTGTAACATTAAATGCACTCGTTAAAGAGGGTCGTACGATATTATATATCACTCATAAACTCGAAGAAGTAATATCAATATGTGATACAGTTACTATAATGAGAAATGGTGAAATTATAGACACTTCAAGCACTTCCAATCAAACAGCAAAAACACTGGCTACAAAAATGCTAGGACAAAAATTAGATGATTTAAAAACTAATTATGAGCATATAAAAGATGAAGTTAACTTTGAAGTAAAAAACATTTCATGTGATTTTAATGATCCATTTTTAACAGACCTTAAAAATATTTCTTTTCAAGTTAGAGTGGGTGAAATTTATGGCATTGCTGGTGTTGCTGGTAATGGACAATCAGAATTAATGGATATTTTAACAGGGGAAAATATAAATATTAAATCTGGATCAATTACTTTTGATAGTAAAAAAATCGAAAAGTATGGACCACAAAAAAGAAGAGATTTATCTATTTCTTTTGTTCCTGAGAATAGACTGGGTCATAGTGCAGTACCTGAGTTAAGTTTGTCTGAAAATATTCTTTTAAGTCAATTTCCAAATAATAATTTTATTAAAAATGGTATAATACTGAAAAATAACGTTGATGATTTTGCCAATAATGTAATTAATGAATTTAAAGTTATTACTCCTGGGAATGACGCAAAAGCATCAAGTTTATCTGGAGGAAATTTACAAAAATACGTCATTGGTAGAGAAATATCATCTAAGCCAAAAATATTAATTATTTCACATCCAACTTGGGGGATAGATGCTGGTGCAGAGCATTCTATCAGAGAGTCTTTGATAGAATTATCTCAAAATGGAACATCTATAATTGTTATTTCTCAAGATTTAGATGAATTGATTGAGATTACACATAAAATATCTGTTATTTATGATGGAAAATTATCCAAACCTTTTAGAACTAGTGAAGTAGAAATAGAAAAATTAGGATTATTGATGGGGGGAAAAAATGAATAGTTTATTTCCCTCTATAGTTTCTCGCTCTCAGAATTCGGGTCTAATGAATTTTTTTGTTCCCATAATTTCTATTGTTTTAACCTTAATTACAGGTTCAATTATTTTTATTCTTCTTGGTTTTGATCCAGCTTATGCATTGTATACGTTTTTTATTTCACCTATTTCTTCAACCTACGGTATTTCTGAATTGTTTGTAAAAGCAACTCCATTAGCCTTAATTGCAATTGGTCTATCATATTGTTTTAAGAATAATATTTATAATATTGGAGCTGAAGGACAACTTACAATGGGAGCAATTTTTGGTGGAGGTATCGGAATATTATTTCATGATACAAATGCTTTTTGGTTATTGCCATTAATGATTTTTGCTGGAGCAATTGGAGGAGCATTGTGGGGTTTAATACCAGCTATTTTAAAAACAAAATTTAATACAAATGAAATTTTAACAAGTTTAATGTTAGTTTATGTTGCTTTATTTATTTTAGATTATTTAGTAGTGGGACCTTGGAAAGATCCATTTGGTTATAGTTTTCCTAAATCAAGACCATTTAGTGAATCCGGAAGAATGCCACTATTATTTGATGGTTTAAGGGTGCACTTTGGATTAATTATAACGCTATTTTTAATTTTTGTATCTTGGTTTATATTTTCAAAAACTATTTTTGGCTTTCAATTAAAAGTATCTGGTTACAGCCCCAAAGCTGCAAGATATGCTGGTTTTAATCAAACAACTTTAGTTTTTTTTTGCTTTTGCAATTTGTGGTGCTTTTGCAGGTATTGCAGGGTTAGCCGAAGTATCTGGTCCAATTGGATTATTATATAGAGATATTTCTCCAAATTACGGATTTACTGCAATTATTGTTGCTTTCTTAGGTAGACTTCACCCAATAGGTATTATTTTTGCTTCTTTAGTTATCGCCCTTACCTATCTTGGTGCTGAAGACGCACAATTGTTTTTACAAATACCTTCAGCAGTAGGTTTTATATTTCAGGGTTTGGTTTTATTTTATTTATTAGGTGCAGAATTACTAATTAACTATAAATTAACTTACAAAAAATTATTATGAATTTAGATTTAATACTTGGAATATTACAAATTGTTTTAATTGCAACAACACCTCTTGTTTTTGCTGGTATAGGTGAGTTAGTTACAGAAAAATCTGGAGTATTAAATTTAGGTGTAGAAGGAATGATGTTGGTAGGAGCAGTATCCGCTTTTATTATCTTAGTAATTACTGGAAGTTATTTTTTAGCTTTTTTCGTATCTATATTATCTGGAATTATTATGTCTGGTTTATTTGCTTTTCTAGTTCTATTTTTAATGTCAAATCAAATTGCTACGGGATTAGCATTAACTATTTTTGGAATAGGTCTTAGTTCGATGCTTGGCAAACAATATATTGGAACACCAATTGATGGTCTGTCACCATGGTTTTTTGTTATATTTTCTTTCTTAATTGTTTTTTTGGTTAGTTATTTTTTTTATAAAACTAAAGCTGGTTTGATTTTAAGAGCAGTAGGGGAATCTCATAATTCTGCACATGCTTTAGGATATAGCGTTATTAAAATTAGATTTTTATCAATTTTGTTTGGAGGTTCTATGTGTGCTCTTGCAGGATCATATATTTCAATTTGTTATGCTCCAATGTGGCAAGAAGGTATGACAGCTGGACGTGGATGGATAGCGTTAGCTTTAGTTGTATTTGCAACTTGGAAACCAGAAAGAGTTCTTATTGGAGCTTATATATTTGGAGGTGTTACTATTCTTCAAATGAATCTTCAGGCTTTAGGTTTAAGATTTCCTGGTCAATTTTTCAGTATGGCACCATATGTTGCAACTATTATAGTTTTAGTATTAATTTCTAGTAATAAATTAAGAATAAAACTTAGTGCACCAGCTTCATTAACTATCCCTTTTTATAAAGGCAGATAAATATCCACTTCTTTTTTTCTATAATCATATAGATTTATTGATCAAACCTATTTGTATATATTAAGTATATGTTTGAGTAATCGTTATATTAGCAGGTGAGGTTAAAATGATTAGAATAATAACTTTTTTATCTACTTTTTTGGTATTTGCATTTGGTTCGGCATATGCAGACCCTAAAAAAGTTGGATTTATATACATAGGTCCTCCAGGTGATCATGGTTGGACATATATGCATGATGTAGGTAGAAAATATATGGAGAGCCAACTTGGTGACTCTATTACTACTACTTATCTTGAAAATATTCCTGAAAACGCAGATGCTGTGAGAGCAATCCGAAAACTAGCAGACTCAGGACATGATTTAATATTTACAACGTCTTTCAACTATATGGATCAGACACATGAAGTAGCTAAGGATTTTCCCGATATAAAATTTGAACATGCTACTGGGTACATTCAAGCAGATAACGTTGCTACGTATTCAGCTAGATTTTACGAAGGTAGAATGATTGAAGGGCATATTGCTGGTCATATGACTGAAACTAATACTATTGGTTATATAGCTTCATTCCCTATTCCTGAAGTTGTAAGAGGAATAAATGCATTTTATTTAGCGGCTTCAAAAGTAAATCCAGATATCAAAATGAAAATTATTTGGGTATTTACTTGGTACGACCCAGGTAAAGAAGCTGATGCAGCTAATACATTAATTAATCAAGGAGCTGACATAATTGTTCAGCATACTGATACATATGCTCCTTGCCAAGCTGCTCAAAAAGCGGGTGTTTATGCATTTGGTCAAGCTTCAAACCAAGAAGAATTTTGTCCTGATGCACATTTAACTTCAATTGAAGATATTTGGGGCCCTTACTATGCTGAAAGAGCAAAAGCTGTTGTAGACGGCACTTGGTCTTCTGGTGATACTTGGGATGGTATGGATAAAGGTATGGTCGTAATGTCACCATATAATACTAAACTTATGCCAGCAAGTTTAATTCAAGAAGCAGTAAATATGGAAGTTGGAATTAAAGATGGAACAATCCATCCTTTCACAGGTCCAATTTACAATCAAGCTGGTGAGCTTGTGGTTCCTGAAGGTGAAGTAGCGCCTGATGGAATGTTACTTGGAATGAACTTTTATGTTCAGGGTATTGACGGCGAAGTACCACAATAATTAAAATTCTTATAACCCTCTCTCTTTATAGGGAGAGGTTTAATTCTTAATTTCAAAGGAAGATTTAT
>CACBQR010000034.1 GCA_902541435.1 uncultured Alphaproteobacteria bacterium | reverse complement strand
TAATGTTTTAAATTCAAAAATAGTTTCAGATTTTTTTGATTCACAAGAGGTGACATTGATAAAAGCTGATTGGACACAACCAAATGAAAAAATAAATAAATTTTTAAAAAAATACAATAAATTTGGCATACCTTTTAATGCATTTTATTCTTCAAAGTTTCCTGAAGGCATAGTAATGAATGAAATATTGACTGAGAAACAAATATTTGAAACATATAATAAGGTTAAATGATAAAAATGATGATTGATGATTTTAAAGTGCCGATAATTAAAAAAGGTGCTTCATCACTATCTTCATTAAAAAATGAATTTATAAATAAAAAAATTATCCTATTTGGTGTGCCAGGAGCATTTACGCCAACTTGTTCTGAGAAACATCTTCCAGGTTATATAAAATTATATAATTCATTTATAAATAAAAAAATTGATGGCATTTACTGTCTATCTGTAAATGATGAGCATGTGATGAAATCTTGGTTATTGAGTTATACAAACGGAGAAATAATCAATGGAATTGCAGATGGAAATGCAGAGATTACAAAATATTTTGACTTGCTATCTGATAAGACAAAAAATTATATGGGTTTTAGGTGTCGAAGGTTTGCCATGATCATTGAGAATAATATGATTATAAACAAGTTTATTGAAAATGATGGTGAATACCGTGTTAGTTCAGCTGAATATATTTTAGAACAAATCCAATGAATAAAATTAATTTGGAAAATAGAGTAGCAATTGTAACGGGTGGAGCGCAAGGCTTTGGGTTAGCAATTACAAAAAGATTTATAGAATCAGGTGCAAGAGTTCTAATATGGGATAAAGATAAAGAATATTTAAATAAAGTTGATCTAAAAAATACTCAAAAAATTGAAGTTGATGTTTCAAATTATAAAAGTGTAGAGAATGCATTTGCTGAAAGTCTTACACATGAAAACAAAATTGATATTTTAATAAATAATGCAGGAATAGCTGGACCAAATTTTAAGACATGGGATTATCCACTTGAGGAATGGCAAAAAGTTATAGACATAGATCTAACTGGAGTATTTTATTGCTGTAAAACTATAGTTCCTCATTTTATCAAAAATAATTATGGACGTATTGTTAATATTTCCTCGATAGCTGGTAAGGAGGGTAATCCTAATGCAATGCCTTATAGTGCAGCAAAAGCCGGAGTTATTGCACTCACTAAATCTTTAGGAAAAGAATTAGCTGAAAATAACATTTCAGTTAATTGTGTTACCCCTGCACCTGCTAAGACGCGTATTTTTGATCAAATTACACAAGAACATATTGATTATATGTTATCAAAAATTCCAAGAAATAGATTTGTGTTAGTAGAAGAATTAGCTTCTTTAGTTGCATGGATGTCTTCTGAAGAAAATTCTTATACCACTGGATCAACTTTTGACTTGAGTGGAGGTAGAGCTACTTATTAATTTTTTCTCCTTTGTATTAGAGCGTAGACCGTTACGGCTACTGTAATCATGAGTCCGTTAATAAATTTTACATAAAAACCAGATAAGCCTAAAGCAACTATTCCTGATTCTAATGATCCAATAATTAATACTCCAATAAAAGTTCCAAAAATAGTACCTTTACCACCAAAGACTGAAGTACCACCAACAAAGACGGCTGCGAGTGTTGTTAACATCAAACCTTCACCTTGTGTAGGCCAGAAATATAACATTTCATACATTGTAAATATTCCTGCTAATGCAGAGAAAAATCCTAGTTGAACAAAAGCAATAATTTTTACATTATCAACGTTAATTCCCATCATTTGAGCGCTTGCTTTGTTATCGCCTACAAAGTGGATATGATTTCCAAATTTATGGTATCGATAAACCCATTGCATCAACCCAGTTAATACAATGAACCAAATAAATTGCATTGGAATTTTTCCAAATAATTTTTCAACAAATATCATATGATGCCATGTTCCATCTGCTACATCGACGATTGCAATACCGCTACCTTGAGAAATTACATTAACTAATCCACGCCAAAAAAATAAAGTACCTATAGTGGCAACTATTGAAGGTATACCAATTTTAGTAACAAGTAATCCATTTACTAATCCAGCAAACATTCCAAGTGAAGTTGCCAAAATAAATGCTATAAAAAAGTTACCATCAGTCGATGTCATTATAATTCCAAATATGAGAGATGTAATTCCAACTATAGATGGAAATGATAAATCAATTTCACCAAGTGTAACAACAAATGTTGCTGATATAGCAATAATTCCAAAAAAAGGCATTGATTGCATAAAAGCTCTATAAATAGGAAATCTTGTAAATACATGTGGTGCACCAAGAAAATAAATTAGGAATAGTACTATAGCAATTATAGTAATACTAATTTCAAGTTTGTGAGTTTTTACAAAATAACTATTTAATAAATCATTCATTTAATCTTCCACTTTTATTTTTCCTGATTCATGAAGTTGAATCATTTTTTGAACAAGTTCTTCTCTTGAAATATCTTCTTTATTAAATTCCCCAACAACCTCACCTCTATCTAAAATAATAAATCTATCTGCAGCCCCATATACGTGTATGATATTATGATCGATAAATATTGCAGATTTGTTTTCATTCTTTAAACCTTTTACAAAATTAAGAACTTTTTCTGTTTCTTGTATCGATAATCCCATTGTTGGTTCATCTAATACGATTAAATCAGAATTAAAATACAATGATCTACCAAAAGCTACACCTTGTTTTTCACCACCAGAAAGTCCCATTACTTGAGAGTCAACTGTTATAGCTTTTGAAGTAAAGCCTATATAATCGCGTAAAATTTTTTCTGCTTCTTTTCTTTGTTTTTTTATATCCAAAAAACCAAATGAATTTGTAATTTCTCTTCCTGCAAAGATATTTCTGTATAATTCTTGCTGATCACATAATGCTCTTTCTTGATACACTGCTTCAATCCCCATTTTTCTTGATTGAGCAACTGATTTAATTTGTACTTCTTTTTCTTTAAAAAAAACTTTTCCCGAGTTTGGACTATGAACTCCAGTTATAACTTTAATAAGTGTAGATTTTCCAGCTCCGTTATCACCGATTAAAGCTACTACTTCACCTTTGTTTATTTTGATATTCACATCTTTTAAAACTTTTACGTTTCCAAAGTTTTTGTAAATATTTTGTAATTTTAAGAGTTCTTCAGCCATAAAAATAAACCTGCCTTATAAAATAAGGCAGGCTATAATATTTAATTTATCTGATTTGTACTGCTGCTAATGGAGCAACAGCATCAACGTTATCAGCTGTAACAAATGCAGCACCAGTATCCATTGCTAATCCAGCCATTCCATATTTTGTACTTAGGAATAACTGAACAATTGGCATATATCCTTGGATAAATGGTTGTTGATCAATTACAACGTCAATGTATCCAGAATTAATTCCGTCAACAATTGGAGCTGATAAATCAAATCCAGCACCACATACTTCTTCAGTACCATGACCTGCAGCCTTCATATATGTTGGTAAACTTGCAGTTAATCCACCATGATCTGTAATAGCCATTTTGATATCAGGATTTGCACTATAAGTAGCAACGTACATAGGAGTTCCTTGAGATGCATCTGAGTTTACATTATCAGGAATTTCTTGATAAACTACTTCAACACCTGCTGCTTCAACACCAGCTATTGCTCCTTTAGTTCTTTCTCCTCTGTTTGGCATACTTGCAAGACCCCAGATAAAAGCTTTATCTCCAGCTTGTAGACCACAAACTTCAACAGCTTTTTTACCTAGATTAAATCCAGCATCGAATAGATCTGCACCTGCATAACCAAATCCTTCAGTTTTATATTCTGACTCAAGATCAGGAAGAGGTGTGTTCATAGTAGTAATTACTATACCCATTTCTCTAGCTTCTTGAATGATAGGTCTCATAGCAGCGTCTCCTGGAAAACCATAGATTGCAATTCCATCAGGCTGTAAAGCAACAGCTTCTTTAAATTGTTTAATCATGATTTCTGAGTTCCACTGTGACCAGTAGTAATCTACTTCACAACCAGTGTGTTCAGCAGCAGCTACTGCACCATTGTAAACGATAGTTCCAAATGGGCCACCTTCAGGACCACCTGGGAAAAATATAAATTTCTTATCACAGCTGTAATCATTTTTTGCTACTGCTGAAGTAGATGCAAAAGCAAAAAATAAAGCAATGACAGCAAAGATTTTTTTCATAATTCCTCCAAATAATTTATGCATTAATTTATAAGTAAATAAATCAATAATACAATTAAATTAAAGTATTAAAGATCTTATTACAAATTAAATCCCTCTTTCTTTTGATAGATAAAATAGTCGCACTTATTTACCAATTTAAAGCAATTTTTATATTTATAAGATTATCAAAAAGTGCTATTTTTTCATTATGGATGTTGATTTAGGTAAATGGTATCGAGCAAATATAGATAAAAAAGAATTCAAGCAGTTATGCAAGAAATCTGATTGGCAGGGTTTTAAGCATATGATTATTTATTTTTCATCTCTGTTTCTCTTTGGATATCTTGCGTATGTCACTTGGGGCACTTGGTGGTCATTATTATTTTTTATAATATACGGAAATATTTGGGGATGCAGCGATGCTATATGGCATGAAACTGGTCATAGAACTGCTTTTAAATCTAAATTCTGGAATGATTTCTTTTATTATATTGCTAGTTTCATGGATAATTTTGAACCTATCAGATGGAGATATTCTCACTATCATCATCATACTTATACTCAATTTAATGATCCTGTAGATTTTGAAATACATGTAAAAAAACCAACTGACTTGATTGTGTTTTTCTCTCATTACATTCCATTTTCTGGTTTTATTTTCTTTAAAAATTCTCTTCAATGGGAAACTATAAAACATGCATTTGGTGTAACTACTGATGTAATGAAAGTTTGTATTCCAAAAAATGAAAGATGGAAATGTAGATTATCTGCGTGGAGTCATCTTTCTATTTGGATAATTAGTATAGCTTCTTCAGTTTACTTTCAAAGTTGGCTTCCAGTTCTATATGTTTTATTGCCTAATTTTTATGGAAAGACCCTTGTTATGCTTATGGGTCTTACTCAACACGCAGGACTTAGAGAAGATAAAAGAGACCATAGGTATACAACTAGAACAGTATATTTAAATCCAGTTTTAAGTTTTTTATATTGGCATATGGAATATCATGTTGAGCACCATATGTTCCCTCAAGTTCCCTCACATAATTTACCTAAGCTGCATGCTATGATTAAAGATCAATTACCATCTGCCAGAAAAGGTCTTCTTGGGGCTTATAAAGAAATTATTCCAGCACTCATAAAACAAGCAAAAAATCCTGACTATCAAATTCCATTATCTGTTCCAAGCAACGCTTAGACTGAGTGAAAAATAACATTATAATTTTAGGTGGTGGTCAAGCCGGAATCTATGCTGCTAGAGAGATCAGACAAATTGATTCAAAATCAAATATTAAAATTTTAGGTGAAGAAAATTTATTACCATACGAAAGACCTCCTTTATCTAAAGATTTTTTTCTAGATAAAAAAAAAGAAGAAGATCTTTATTTTCACTCTAGCGACGTACTAAAAAATGAAAATATAGAATTTGAAAATATATCAATTAATAAAGTTGATTTTGAAAATAAAAAACTTTTTGCAAAAAATGATAATGTTTACTCTTATGATAGTTTGCTTATTTCAACAGGTTCTGAAAATAAAAAAATTACTTTAGATAATAATTTAAAGAATGATATTTATTATCTAAGAAATTTAGAAGAAGCAAAAAAAATTAAAGAAATAGTTTCAAATAAAAATAAAATAACAATTATTGGTGGCGGTTTTATAGGCTTAGAAATTGCTTCATCTTTATCTCAGCTTCAAAAGAAAGTAATTGTTATTGAAATTGGTAGTCAACTTATGGGAAGAGTTATACCTAAACAAATTGCTGATTTAGTTCAAAAAACTCATATAGAACATGGAAATGAAATAATATTAAATAAACAGATAGAAAAAATAACAAAAAAAAAAATGGCGATTATGAAATTTTATTAAATGATAATTCTTTAATAGAAACAGATTTTATAATTGCAGGCATAGGTTCAACCCCAACTGTAAAGTTATTTGAAAATACAAATTTAAAGCTTGATAATGGTATAGTTACTAATCAATTTTGTGAAACTTCTATTAAAGATGTTTATGCAGCAGGTGACGTATCTAATTTTTATCATCCATTCTATGAAAGAAATATGCGACTCGAGTCTTATCAACATGCACAAAATCATGGAATATGTGCTGGAAAAAATATTGCTGGAGTAAAAACAGAATACACTTCAATTCCTTGGATGTGGTCTGATCAATTTAATTTGAATCTTCAACTGACTGGTATTTGTGATGAGTATGATGAAATCATCGAAAGAGGTAATGATATTAATAATGGTGTTATTTATTTTTTCCTAAAAAATAATAAAATAAGAGGAGCATGTGGTGTTGGAGTCATAGGAAAAGTAGGCCGTGACATTAGAATAACTTCTAAATTAAGTGAAAAAAATACCATTGTAGATAAACAAATTCTCTCAGATCAAAATCTAAAATTAAATAAACTTATGCAAAAATAACAATTTAATTATTTTGTATTTATTTTCATAAAATAGCTATTATATACAATCTATGTCTGAAGAAAATTGGATTGAAGTAGGGTCTACAGATAGTATTGAAGAAGAGGATCTAATCAGATTCGATCATCAAGATAAAACTTTTTGTGTGTATAAGCTAACAGATGGTTTTTATGCTACTGATGGAATTTGTACACACGAGGCGGTTCATCTTGAAGATGGTTTGGTTATGGATGATGAAATTGAATGTCCAATGCACCAGGGAATTTTTAATATTAAATCTGGTGAAGCCTTAAGCCCACCAGCGTGTGAGGATTTAAAAACATATCCAGTTAAAGTTGATAATGACAAAATTTTCATTAAGATAGATTAACTATTTTTTTGGAGATTTTATGAGCAGAAAAAAACTTACAGTTTATGATTATTTGCAATGCAAAGGTAAAAGACAACTAAGTGTTATGTTTGTGCATAATGCTGATGAAGCTGCAGCAGCTGAAGAGGCAGGCATTGACATGATTTGTACTTCTCATGATGCTCCACAATTTGGTATTTACAATTCTTTTGATGAGCTTAAGCGAATTCGTGAGGCTGCACCAACTTGCTTTATGCAATCCGGAGGGGCAGTAAGAGTAGCTTCTGAATACGAAGCAATGAAACTATCACACAAGTATTTAGACATTGGCGCAGATGTTATCTATGGTGGTAATTGGAGTTACAAATGGATTAGAGCATTAAGAGATGAGTATGTTCCAATTAATAGTCATGTTGGATTAGTTCCAGGAAATGCTACTTGGATTGGAGGATTTGTTGCACAAGGTAAAACTGCTGATAAAGCCGTTAGAATTTTAGAACATACTCTTGAGTTACAAGAAGCGGGGGCTATCGGAGTTGAACTCGAAGTAGTTCCTCCAAAAGTTGCAGAAGTTATTACAAAAAAAGTTGATATCATGACCCTCTCAATGGGAAGTGGTTCTGGATGTGATGGGCAATATTTATTTGCTAATGATGTACTCGGATATACTCAAGGAAAAATTCCAAGACATGCGAGAATTTATAGAGATTTTAAAAAAGAATTTGCAAAATTACAAGCTGAAAGAGTAAGTGCATTCAAAGAGTTTCACGATGATACGGTAAACAAAAAATTTAATGATCCTAAAATCACAGTTAACATTGATGAAAGTGAATTTGAAAAATTTTTAAAGCTTTCAGAAAAATTTTGATTAATGTTTGCGGGCGAAGTTGATTTAAAAACTTGGTATAAACCAAAAATTGATAAGAAAACTTTAAAGGAACTTTCTAAGAGATCTGATACAAAAGGTTTATTAGATATATCCATATTTATTGTTGCTCTAATATTAAGTGGATATCTGTGTATTCTAAGTTGGGGTACTTTATGGTCAATAACTGCTCTTTTGCTTTATGGAAATATTTTCTATTGTAAAATCATAAGCATTCAACATGAAACAAATCACGAAACATATTTTAAAACAAGAGCGTTAAATAAACTTTTTTATCATATAACTTCTTTACTCGGTGGTTTTGAAGCAGTTAGATGGAAGTGGAGTCATTTTCATCATCATACTTACACTATATTTACACATGAAGAGGTGTACGATTACGAAAATAATAGTCCGAAACCAACAGAGCCTATTAGATTTCTTTTAAATTTTTTACCTCTTGGTCCAATAATTAATATTCAAAAAATTAGACATTTTACACATTTTGAAATTATTAAACATTCATTTGGGATAATTACTCCTGTTGTAAAAGTTACAGTACCTGAAAAGGAGATAAAAAAAATTATTAATAGTTCAAGATTATATTTAAGTTTTTGGTTGCTCGTAATTTTATGTTCAGTTTTTTTACAATCATGGCTACCAATTATAATGATAATTTTACCTCCATTTTATGGTAATACTATATTAATGATATGCGGCATGACTCAACATGCTGGACTAGCTGATAATATTAAAGATCATAGAAAAAGTACAAGAACCGTTATTATGAATCCTTTTTTTAGTTTTTTGTATTCAAACATGGAGTATCATATTGAGCATCATATTTTCCCAAAAATCCCATGCCATAACTTAAAAAAATTTCACAAAATAGTTAAAAATCAAATGCCAGAACCTCATAACGGAATAATTTCTGCTTATAGATCAATAATCCCAGCAATATTTAAGCAATCTAAAGATAAAAATTATTTTATTGATGTGAAGGTTCCAGATACGACAATTTAGTCTCTTTTTTTTTATTCAAAATATACTATAAATATACTATGGGAAATCAACTAAACGATAGTGACTTTGGTACAAGAGATAAAAGGGGTCACTGGAAACCATTTGGTACAATAAGTATTAATCCACCTAAAGATATATTTTTTAACCCAATAAAATTTTTAAAATATTTTTTTAAATTTCCGGGAATTTTTTTCCCGTGGACTTTTGTCTTTGCAGCAATAACAGTTGCTACATATCTTTTTTTGACTCCTTCTTTAGAGACAATGAAGACTTTTGAAATAGGATGGATATCATATATATTTTTCAGGAACGCAGTTATTATTTTGCTTTGGACAGTCTTCTTTCATTTAAGACTGAAGACTCAAGGAACTTCATTTAAATATAACCCACGACCTCTAGAAAAAAATAACTCAACATTTTTATTTAATGATCAGACTAAAGATAACCTATTCTATACTTTTTGTAGTGCTATTCCTTTATGGACAGCTTATGAAGTAATTACATTTTGGGTATTTGCAAATCAAATAATCCCATATGTAAGCTGGGAGGCGTATCCAATATATTGTTGTTTTATGTTCTTTCTTGTTCCATTTATAAGAGACGCACATTTTTATTTAACTCATAGACTATTGCACTGGGCACCACTTTATAAAATTGCACATAAAGTGCACCACCGTAATACGAATACAGGTGCTTGGTCAGGTATGTCTATGCATCCTATAGAGCATATATTATATTTTTCAGGTATCTTAGTTCATTGGATAATCCCTTCACATCCTCTTGTTGCGATGTATCATGTATTTCATGCTGGTTTAGCACCTACACCTGGGCATACAGGATATGAAAAAATGACTTTCAAAAATGGTGTATCAATTCCAACAGGCGATTATATGCATTATATTCATCATAAATATTTTGAATGCAATTACTCAGGTGGAAATACTAGTTTCTTAGATAAATTAATGGGCACGTTCCATGATGGATCTGAAGAAGCTACCAAGGAAGTAATGGCTCGTATCAAAGATAAAGCCCATTACCTCTAAACTTATCTTCATAAATATTAATTTTTATTATATTGATCTAAAATATGAGTAAGGTCGAATTATATAAAGATGTAAAAAATAGTTTAGGAGAAGGAATCACTTGGTCTTCCATTGATCAAAGTTTACTTTGGGTAGATATTAAACCAAAATCAGTTTTATTCAGAATTAATTTAGATAACAAAAAATTAGAAACTTTTGATTTACCTGATTTTGTAACAGCGACGTCAATAATCTCAAAGAATGAAATTGCTTTAGTCTCAAATAATGGAGTAAATAAATTTAACTTTCAATCTAAAAAATATGAAAGAATAATTAATGTTGAAGATGATATTCTAACAAATAGATCTAATGATGGTGCATCAGATGCTAAAGGTAGGCTTTGGTTTGGGACGATGCAAAATAATTTTAATCAAGATGGAAGCGCAAAATCTTTAAATGCTAAATCTGGTAGTTTATATTGTCTATCTAATAATAAGGTTAATATTGTTGAAACAAATCTTGGTATACCTAATACATTTGTTTGGAGTCCAGATAACACAAAATTTTATTTTGCCGATACAACTGAGGGATCATTACTAGAATACAGGTTTAACCTAGATGAAGGTAGTTTGTCAGACAAAAAAAACTTCTTCAATTTTGATAGAGGTGCTCCAGATGGATCAACTATTGATAGTGATGGATTTATTTGGAATTGTCGTTGGGGTGGATCATGTGTTGTGAAAATTGATCCAAAAGGCAGGGTTGATCAAATTTACGAGCTACCTGTTGAAAATGTAACAAATTGTGTATTTGGCGGCAATGATCTTAAAACTCTATTTATTACTACTGCTAATAACTCAGGTAAAAATAAATATGATGGCAGCCTATTTGCATTAAACGTTACTACTCCTGGTATTGAAGATAATAAATTTAAACTTTGATTTTTTACTTTAATTAGATAAAACTTTTTTTATGAATAAAAAAAATAAATATAGATCTTCTAATTGGTATAATTCTAAATCACATCGAAGAGATACATTTATTCATAGAGGCTGGATGAGAAATCAAGGTCATCCAAACCATTTATTTGACGGGCGTCCTGTAATTGGTATTTGTAATACTTGGTCGGAATTAACACCATGTAATGGACATTTCAGAGAAATTGCTGAGTCTGTTAAAAAAGGTGTTTATGAGGCAGGAGGCTTTCCTTTAGAATTTCCAGTTTTTTCAGCAAGTGAATCCAATTTACGACCAACAGCTATGTTGTTTAGAAATTTAGCAAGTATGGACGTTGAAGAAGCAATAAGGGGCAATCCTATAGATGGAGTAGTACTACTAATGGGTTGTGATAAAACAACTCCTTCATTGATGATGGGAGCTGCAAGTGTTGATCTTCCTACAATTGGTGTCTCTGGTGGCCCAATGCTTAATGGACATCATCAAGGGGAAACAATAGGTTCTGGAACAGGAGTTTGGAAACTGGATGCAGATTTAAATGCGGGCATAATAACTGAAGAAGATTTTATTAATGCTGAAATCTCAATGAGCCGTTCAAAAGGAAACTGTATGACAATGGGAACTGCATCAACAATGGGTTCAATGGTAGAAGCATTAG
>CACBQR010000033.1 GCA_902541435.1 uncultured Alphaproteobacteria bacterium | reverse complement strand
AATTTTTGAGTATTTATGGGGATAATTTAGTCCAATTAACTCAAATTTTAATACAAAATAGAATCTACAAATAATTAGCTTAAAAACTATCAAAATCAATTATTTATAAAAAAAACCTTGTATTTATCAATATGATACTGAATTAGCCATAATTTCACAAAAAAAGCTTAGCTATTAAAAAATCATATATAGATATTTTAATCAATATCAGTTTTTACTTTTCTTAAAATATGATCAAAATAATAATTTGCATGACTTTCCATAGTTAAATGAGAAGAAGGGTCATTTTTTTCAAATTTAACTTCTTCAGAATGATTTTCAGGTTTGAATTTCAAATGAGAGATGTTAGATTCTAAATAATTATTTCTTATTACTTCATCAACTAAATCTGAAACATTTGTTTGATACTCATTGGATAGATGATTTTTATGATAATGTGTTACAATATATAATTTCTTAAAAGAATTATTTTTACTAATATAATCAATATAATTTTTAAGAGTTTTAGTAAAATAATTCTTCTCTTCGTCTGAAAGTTTATTAAATAAATATTTAGAAATATCTTTCCAACTGCATGCATCCGTCAAGTAAGTTACAATATGCAATCTAGATCTAAGAACAACTAATTTAATTAACTTAATTAAATTCCAACTTTTTGATTGAAGAACGTTTGAATACCTTATGTGTCCAAGAAAAGAATAAACTTCATTTCCGGAAAAACCTTTATGATCATCAAAATATCCTACTTTTACCTTTCCTGAATTCATATCAAAATCACGCAATTTCTTGTATCTACATATTTCGTCTCCAATATCTGATTGTTCAACAATAAGTACTACATAATTCGGATTTAAATCAAAATCACCAGTAATAATTTGAAATTGTGCTTGTGATAAAGATGGTGAAAAACTACTAGTTCCAGAAATTACAATATTTAAATTTTCTTTAATATGATCAAATACTTTTAAATATTCCTCTTTATAATCTATTAAAATTTCAACCCAAGAGTCTCCTTGAATTAAAATAGTTTCTTTATTTTTTTGCAATGGCTCAAAATTTGAAAAAATCAAATCATTAATTGTAAAATTTCTTCCATACAATTTTTTATCTTTTATAATATTTGAATTATCATCTAATATATAATTTAAAGTTCTTAAATGGTTTGTTTGATTGCTGTACTTTAAGTAAAAATCTGAAATTTCTTTATTTATAATATATTTTTTACTATAATGTTTTATTACTATACCTGATAAAAATTCTAAAAGAACTGTTATTATAATAGCTGTAAATAATATTAATATAAAATTTCCTTTGTTATTAGTTTTCATAAAAGTTTTTTAAAATATTAAACTATTAAAATAAATTATCATATTTTAATCCAGTTCATATTTGTTTGAATAATTAACAATTTTTTTATCTAATTGATTTTCTTTAAATAAAATGAAATTTTCTATAACTAGAATATCTAAATTTGTACCCATAAAACAATTATAAGCATCTTCTGGTGAACATACTATTGGTTCACCGCGTATATTAAAAGAAGTGTTTACAATAATTGGACATCCAGAAAACTCATTAAATTTTTTAATTAAATTATAATATTTGATATTTGTTTTTTTATTAACAGTTTGTATTCTTGAAGAAAAATCTACATGAGTAATTGCCGGGACTATAGAACGACTAATGTTTAATTTATCTATTCCAAATAATTTATTTTCATCTTTTTCAATATTTAATCTTTTGTTTTTTTTGATTTGTGAAACAAAAAGCATATAAGGGCTTACAAAATTTTGATCAAACCATTCTGAGAGATGTTCTTCAATAATACTTGGAGCAAATGGTCTAAAACTTTCTCTAAATTTTATTTTTAAATTTAATTGCTTTTGCATGGTTGGATTTCTTGGATCAGCTATAATACTCCTTGCTCCTAGTGCTCTTGGGCCAAATTCCATTCGGCCTTGCATCCATCCAATTGCCTTACCTTTTGTTAGCATTTTTGCAACTAGATCTAATAATTTATTTTCTTCCATATACTCATAAGTTGCATTCTTAGACTTCAATACTTTTTCTATTTGATTATTATCAAATGAAGGTCCTAAAAATGAACCATTCATTAAATCAATATTTACTTCTTTATTTTTCTCTTTTTTATAATGTAAGTGCCAAACAGCTAATGCAGCTCCTAAAGCACCGCCCGCATCACCAGCCGCAGGCTGTATCCAAATATTATCAAATATTTTTTTCTTTTGTAATATTCCATTTGCTACACAATTTAAAGCTACACCACCAGCTAAACATAAGTTATTTTCGCCTGTAATTTTTTTAACATGTTTAGCAATTTTAATTATAATTTCCTCTGTTACCTTTTGTACAGATGCTGCTAAATCCATTTCTTTTTGTGATATTTTAGATTCTTGTTTTCTAGGCAACCCTCCAAATAATTTATGGAATTTATTATTTGTCATTTTTAAACCTGTACAAAAATCAAAATAATCCATATTTAATTGAAAACTACCATCATCCATAATTTTTATAAGATTGTCTTTTATAATTTTTGTATATTTAGGAATACCATAGGGCGCTAATCCCATAAGTTTGTATTCTCCAGAATTAACTTTAAAACCTGCATAATAAGTAAAAGCTGAATATAAAAAACCTAAAGAGTGCGGAAAATTAATTTCTCTTAAAAACTCTAAATTATTATTTTTTCCAATTGATATTGATGTTGTTGCCCATTCTCCAACACCGTCTAAAGTAAGTATTGCTGCTTGATTAAATGGTGAAGGAAAATAAGCACTTGCAGCATGTGAAAGATGGTGCTCTGAAAAAAGTATTTTCTTTTCCCAAGTATCTTTTTTGTCAATATTTGCTTCTAACTCCTTAATTAAATTATGTTTTTGGAAAAGTTTATCTTTTACCCAAATTGGCAGAAACATTGAAAAGCTTTTTAATCCCTTTGGGGCAAAGGCAAAATACGTCTCTAACAATCTTTCAAATTTTAAAAAAGGTTTCTCATAAAAAACTACATGGTCAATTTCTGAAGGAATAATTTTAGCTTCATTAATGCAATATTTAATTGCATTTTTAGGAAAATTTTCATCATGTTTTTTTCGTGTAAATCTCTCTTCTTGAGCAGCAGCTATTATTTTTCCATCACATAATATACATGCAGCGCTGTCATGATAATAAGCAGAAATTCCTAAAATAATCACAAATTAGAATAAAGTATAAATAAAAGGAGCTACTACCGAACCTTCAGCAAGAATAATTAAACCGCCAAATATTATTAGAACTAAAATGATTGGAAAAAGCCAAATTTTTTTTCTTACTTTTAAAAATAACCATAATTCATATATAATTTTCATAAATTTTTAAAATTGATTGTAAAATGAGTTTTTTGACTTGTTTTTTCTCAGTATCCAATAACTTTCTTTCGTATTATCATTCTTTAATAATAACTCATCTCTTTTGATAATTTTCATCACTAAGGCTACTGGAGTAATTATTATAAAAAAAAGTAAACCCAGCACTATTGGGCTAATAATTTTCCCAATCAAATATCCAATATACATCCATCCTTTATTAAGTGGCAATAAAAGATCATTTTTAATATATGATACACACAAAAAAATAGTAGATGTTGCTAAAAAAAAGAAAGAAAGATTGTTATATTCTTTTATTAAAAAATATAAAAATAAACAAAAAAATATTATACTGAATGATATTCCAAATTTAAAATTTGATGGCAAAATTAATTTATTTTTTTTCATTAAAAATTTACTAATATTTAGTATTATTATTTCGTAACATAAAATTTAATTATGATAAATATTTTTTTTCTATGTCAAAATATATTTAAAATAAAATTTTATAAAAAAATAAGCAAAAAGATTGATTCTTTGGTTGCGGGGGTAGGATTTGAACCTACGACCTTCAGGTTATGAGCCTGACGAGCTACCGGGCTGCTCCACCCCGCGATATAAAATCTAATTATTCTATTTTTTAAGATTTACAATATTTTTATTTTTTATAGCAAATAAAGTTTCAAATCCTCCAGTTTCTTTATTAATTTCAGTTAAGGTATATTTTTTCTTAAAAAAAATCTTATAAATAAATTTCAAAAATCTATTATTAAAAAAATTATTTTCTTTTAGGTAATAAAATTTATAACTATTATCCATTACTTTAAGCTGCTCAATAAATTGAGAGTTTCCATTAATAAGAGACCATTCTTCAAATATAATTATAGGGCCATCTCTTTTGATAATTTCTGAAGCCCCTTGCAGACATTTTAACTCCTCTCCCTCAACATCAAATTTGATTAAACTTATTTTTTTATATTTTTGATAAATTAAATCATCAAGTTTTATCAATTTAATTGTTTCAATTTCTTGTTGTGAATTTTTAACAATATTATCATGCAGTTTTTCTAAATTTCTTTTTTTACTATCTTCAAATGACGGTGGGTAAATTGACATTCCAGAATAACTATTTCTATTAAAATACAATTTAGAATTTTTATTTTGATTAGAGCACCCACAATTAAATAATTCTACGTTTGATAATTTGCCCGCATTTAACTTTAATAGTTTAAAATTAAATTTCGATGGCTCTATTGACACAACATTTTTAAAATATTTAGAAAAAAAAATTGAGTGATTTCCTATATTAGCTCCCACATCAACAAAAGTATCATTATATTCATAAAAGTTACTCTTAATAAATTCTAATATATATTTCTCGTAAAAACCTTCTGTTAAAATTTGTGCAACTATTACTTTTGATGTTAGATCAAGTGCTTTGAAATCATTATTTGGTTTAGAAATAAATCTTTTATAAAATTCATATTTAATAAATAATTCCAGTAGTCTGATTACCATTTATTTATTTTTAATATAAAATTTGGAAAATTTATTTGCAAGAAGGTAATTATCATAACTACCGATATCAGTGAATTTTTCATTCGTTTTAAATATATAAACTCTGTTATAAAATGAAGGTATTATTTCCTTAATAAAATCTTTAGCATTATTAAATTCTTGATTTATAATTTTGAGTGAACTTTTTTTTATTAAATATATAGCTCCATTAGCTAGATTAGACGGTGGTTTATTTACTTTTTCATGCATTTTTGTTAAAATATTATTTTTATCAAATTCAACAATTCCGCATTCATTTGGATATAATGTTTCAAAACATAAAATACTGAAAAGTATATTTTTTTCAGTTTGATAATGTGCTTTAATAAACATATCTAATCCTTTAGGGAAGTAATTATCGGCATGAATAACTAATAAATCATGGCCTTCATATAATTCCATATTTTTTATGAGAGTTCCTGCTGTTCCTAATAATTCCTTTTCATAAACTAAAGTTATTTTTATTTTGAATTTATTTTTCTTAATAAAATCATTTACTTTTTGATGAAGATAATGTGTATTAATTATTATTTCTTCAACATTATTTTTTATTAATTGCTCAATCCAAATTTGAAGTATGGGTTTATTATTAATTTTTAAAAGACATTTAGGGGTGTTTTTAGTAAGATTAGCAATTCTTTTTCCATAACCAGCTGATAATAATAGTGCTTTCAAATCAAATTTACGTATTTTATTAATTCTGTATGTTTAATTGGTACATTGCCAATTCTACTTATTTGAATTGACGCAGCAATTGAACCAATAACTGAAGCCTCCCAAATATTTGCTCCAGATGCTAATGATAAAGCACTTGATATAAGCATAGAATCACCTGCTCCAGCAACATCTAATGGATTAGTATTTTGCGAAATTATTTTATCAACTATCCAATTTTGATTGATTTGATCCTCAGACTGAACTAAAGCACCCTCTTGTCCTAATTTAAGTATAATATTTTTAGGTTTAGCAAGTTCACGAAGTTCATCAAGTAAAATTACCAGACCATCATCAAAGTTTTTTACAGCCATCCTTGCTTCTCTTTCAGTAACGCAAATTAGGTCTGAATTTTTAAATTTTATAATATCACCAACTTGGGAAGACGATTGACTATCAGATGCAATTATAATTTTATTTTTTTTAGCTAAATCTATTATTTCATTTATTAAATCTTTTGGTAAACAACCATAGCTAAAATCAGAAAAAATTAATAAATCTAAATCATTTGATATTTTTTTAAACTTGTCTAAAATTTTTTTTTGTATTTTTTTTGAAATAATATCTTGATGCAAGTAATTCACTCTAAGCAAACTTTTACCACCACTTCTAAAACGTTTTTTAAGAGTTGTAGGCCTGCTTTCATCACATTCAATAAAATAATTTACTTTTTTCTTTTTAAATTCATCAATAGCAAACTTGTACAGATCATCATTTCCTGAGATACTTAAAAAATTTGTTCGTGAACCGAGACAAGATGAATGAAGTGCTACTATTCCTGCTCCACCAATAAATTTTTTTGTATCAACGGGCTTAACAACAAGTGTCGGCTCTTCTTGAGACAATCCAACTGCATCACAGGTAATATATTCATCAATAATTAAGTCACCAATTACACAAGTTGAAATATCTTTAAAATTTCCTATAATTTTTTTTAATTTATTTTTATCCAGTAAATGACGTTTTAGAAAGTCATGAGCTTTAAAAGATATATTTTGATTTTCAGCTAAATTATTTGATAATAAATCAATTGATGAAAAGGTTGTCTCTCCAGAGCTAAAAATTAATTTTGCACCAATTTTTTTTATTATTTTTTCTTCTATATTAAATTTGTATTGATGTTCTTTTCCTTTAACTACAATATCAGGCTTAATCTTTTCAATTGCTTCTTGAACACTTCCTCTGATAATAAAAGATTTATCAACCCAGTTATTAGCAGACACTACTTCCAATCTTGTATCTTCATGAACATGGGTCAAATTATCTAATAAGTTGTCACTTTCAACACCGACTATTAAAAAATCACCACATTTCTTCGCAAATCGTAATAATCTTGTGTGACCAGGATGTAGAACATTAAAATTGCCGCTTACGAATACTACTTTTTTTTTATTTTTTTTTTTTATTTTTTTGGCATACATATTAAAAACTTATACCTACCATATAGGTTTTTTGAAGCTAGAGAATTAATTTCTTTTATTGAATATTTATTAAATAAAGGGAGTCTATTAATTAAAGGTAATTTAACGTAAAAGTTTTTTTCATAATTGTAAAAAGAATATCCCAAATCTTTTAGAAAATTAAAGGATTTTGATGAATTATTTTGAATTTCGGCATTATTAATTTCTATAAATATTATTGGAGAATATTTCTCTATAAGGCTAGATGAACCTTGTAAAGCCTCATATTCATGTCCTTCCAAATCATATTTAATACATAAATTTCCAAAATTTTTATCAGCAAATAAACTGTCAAGAGTTTGAGATTTTACTATTTCACTATACTTAAAATTCCCATTAATTTTTGCACCACAAATGTATTCATCTCCCCAACTTATAGTTTGCTCTTTATTCACATTACTTAGAAGAACTTTAATTAGGCTTATATTTGAAAAATATTTTGTATTAATTTCAAGTAATTTAAATGTATCAGATAGAGGCTCTATACAATAAATTTTTTTAAAATATTTCTGTAAGTTAATTGCAGTTGTTCCTATATTTGCTCCACAATCAATCAAAACATCAAAATTTATTTGAAAGTTATCTGAAATAAAATTTATTGAGCTTTCTTGATAATTTTTTTCATGATGACCATAATTATAAATGTTTTTGGTAACATCATCATAAATATAGCCAACCATATCAGGTCTATATTCTGATATTTTTTTCGCATGATTATACAAATATCTTCTAACAAAATATTGCATAATAAAAAGATAAAATTTTCTAATCATCTAATTCTATAAAATTTTTCAATAAAAGTATTACTAAAACCTCCCTTAGCGAAAAAAGAGTAGTTATTAGGTTTCATTTTAATTTTATTTGAAATACATTTATTTTCTTTATTATTATATAAATTATTATAAAAATCTTCAAAACAATCGTTTATTTCTTCACTAGAATTGTTGAGCATTGTATATCCTATTTTTTCATACTCATGAATTTGGTTATTTTGGTCAAAAGGATAGTCTAAATAATGCTCCAAATTTAGAAGTTTTTTATTTTTAATTTTTATAATTTTTTTAAAAATTGTTACATCACCTTTTTTAAAGCCTAATGATTGAGTTAGCGTATTCATGTTGGTCCAATAGGTATTTTTATCGAAAATCATAGGAATAAGACTTAGCCCTGAAGGAGTTCCAATATGAAATTCAGCATTAGCTATTATAATAATATCATTTAATTCAGATTTATCATTTGAAAGAGCGTAGTCGAAATACATCGATTTATTAATCTGATTACTTGCTTTTAAAGGAATAGAATTTTTATCACCGAGTTTAATAACCGCAAAACCTCTTTGTTGAAGTTTAATAATCAAATCTAAATATGAGTTAATATCAGCATTTCTTGTTTGTCTTTTTGTATCATTATAGAAACCAGAATCACGCGTATGAATAGTAATATATTTTTTTGCAAAAATCTTATTTCTTACCAATATTTCTCGCATAACTTTATAAGAGTTCAGTTTATTATTAAAATTATCAATTTTAATTTTATTATTATTTTTGTTCCAGACAGTATGTGCATATGTACAACGATTGTCGATTTCAAATCTATTTGTGTTGATACAAATAAATTTTACATTGGTTAATGGGAGTAAAAAAAATCTTAGCAAAAATGATTTTATGAAATAGAAATAATCATCGTATAAATTTATTAACGAATTATTAGCATAAAGGTATTTTTTTTGTTTAATAATAATAATTTTATATTTTTTGTTATTTCTATTTTCCTTTTCAAATAAATCTAACCACAAAATGCTGCCTATCTGTGATAAGTCAACCAATAATATTTTAATTCTTAAAAAAATAAAAAAGGTGCTTATAATTAATGCTAAAGGAAAAAAAAAATAAATATAAATTATTTTAATTATTGATAATAACTGCCTAATATTTTTATTATAAATAAAATCAGATAAAATTGACTTATACTGCTTAGTTCTTGTGTTGTAGCAATATGGATAAAATGGTGTTAAATAATTATCAATTTTTTGGGCTAAATTTTTTAATTGCATTACATTCAACCATTCCCTTCGATCCGCCCGATTTAACAATATCATAAAGATTTAGGGCTTGTTCAACACAATCATCCATGTCTATAGCGTACAAATAACTGCCAGCCCTGCCTATACTATAAAAATTATCAGGTAATCTTTCAATATAATTCCCTGCAAGATTGTATCCTTTTTTTGTTGGAACTGGATAGTGTCTTCCATTTTTAGAAGGGTATTCAATACCTAAAAGTGAAGTATTAGATTTGTGTTTGGTAAGCTTTTTATATTCTACAATTCTAGTGTAACTCTCTTTTCCTGAATAATATAAAAAAAAGACATTTTTGGGCAATACATATTCACTAGGAAAAATAATTTTTTCAATATCTCTACCTATATAATTTAATGCTCCTTCATCTTGATTGAATAATAAATCTGGAGAAATAGTATTAACTACAATATCGAATTGTCTTTCTAAATTTTGAATTTTGAATTTTTTCTTCTCTATATTAATTACTTCTAAACTAGTATTTAAAATAATTTCACATTCTGAAGTGGATATATCAAAAAAATTATTATAACCATTATAAGCATAAGGATATGCGCAAATTGCACTATTCCAAGCTCCTCTCATACCAGTTTCTAAATCAACACCCTTAGGAGACCAAGAATAAAAATCAATTTCTTTATTGCTATCTACTTGCCACATCTTTTTATTATACCCATCAATAAATTTATCATATAAAGTTTGACCAACTGCTTTTGACCAGTATTCCTCAAAATTACTGGCGTCAGATAAATTTTTATTTATTCTTTTGTCTAATTCAATTAAAATTTTATCAGCATCAGGCATATGTCTTATATCACCCATATGAATAGGGTATGTGTAAAATCTTTGATCTTTTTCAACATAAGTTAAATACTCATGTTCATCCCAAACTCTAAGTGGAACTATTTGATTAAAATAATCAAAAACTTTTTGATTTTGGGTTAAAAAATATCTAGGTCCAAAAGTGAATGGGTGCCCTCCATACCAATCTGTCCTAACTCCTGCTCCAATCACTGGCGCAGAATCAATTATAGTTGTTTTAAATCCACCTAGTCTACTAAATTGATGAGAGGCAGCACAACCAGCTATTCCTGCACCTATTATTAAAACAGTTTTCGTCATAAATTTTTTTCTAAATAACCAAGAAAAAGTTCTTTAGAACTCTTAACACCAGTTAAAATATTCGCAAGGTTATTCAAATCAACTATAGGGTTAGATGTATTATTTTTCTTTAATACACAATCTATATTCATACTTTTAAGATAATTATAGATATCTTGCATCTTCAAATCAATAGCTGATCCAATAAATGTTTCATTAATTAAGTTTGTTTTCTTTTTAAAAAAAAAATCAAAAATTTGCTGGTCAGAACATAAGGTATTATAATATGAACTTCTATTATAAATATAAATTTTTTTTTTATTTTTTATCGATTGAATAATCTTTCCTAAGAAATTTTTTTTATAACCTTTACCTATTATCGTAGGGCAATGAAGAATATCTAAATTAATTTTTTTATTTATACAAAATTCTTTAAAAGAATAATTTACGAGTTGTTTTGATAAACCATAAGCTGAATTCATATCAATTTCTGAATTAAGATTTAAAATATTGTTTTTTTTTGAAAAGATACTTGTTGATGAAGATATATGAATATTTTTTATAGGAATTTCTTTAAGAGATTGTATAAGTTGCAAGGATCCAATATAATTATTTTTAATGAAAGATTTAAAATCTAATTGATTGTTTTTATTTGGAGTTTTACTAGCAAAATAAAATAAGTGATCAATTTTTTTAATAGATTTAAAATAAGTTTTTTTATCAAAATAAAAATTTTTATTTTTTCTTGAGTAATTATATAATTTAAATTTTTTCTTTTTAAATTTTTTAGTAATATATTCTGATAGATTTGAACCTAGTGGACTACTTGAACCTATAATAACTATATTTTTCATAAGAAATTTTTTATATTTTCAATTTTTTGATCAAGTTCATATTCATATATATTTTTTTTATAATCATCAAAATTTTTTAAAATTATTTTTTCATAAACACAATGTATTTCAATTTGTTTTTTTTTAATTAATTTAAAAATTTCGTTTAATTTTTTTTTATTATTTGGTAATACCAAGATAGAGCAAATACCTAGGGCACTTCTTTTGTCCATTTGATTTATTGTACTAAATAGCGATAAAAAGAAATCTTTAATAACTAATTCTGTTGAAGGCAGAAAGTATTGAAAACCTTTTTTATTTGAATAATCAACTAAAATAATATTTTGAAATGGAATAGGTATTAAAAAATTACCCATTTTGTTTGTAGTAACATAGCCATATATTTTTTTACTCATTTAATAGAGGGTAATTTATAATTTAAACCAATCATTGATGCTTGAGATAAATTCAAAATTTTGTAAAAAGCTCCTATACCTTTTTCCTTTGATAAAAAATCAAACTTTGGTGAAAAAAGTGGCTTGTATCTCAAATTAATACTTACCCTTGATTGATTTGTTAGATTTACTGTATTTCCATGCCAATTTGTTGGTGAGAATAATATTAATTGTCCATAATTAAGATCTATAAAATCGTTATCTTTTAAATGTTTTTTTAATATTTTGTTAAACCCCTTTTTTTCATAAAGCTTTAAATCTTTATTAATTTTATTAGATTTTTTATTATCAAATAAATAAATTGAATTTGTTCCTTGCACATTACATAAGGGAATCCATTGAACTATTTCAAAAGGACTTTGACCAGATAAAGTATCAGAATGTAAATCTATTATACTTGATTTATCATTAGGTAAATGAAGGCTTATATTTATTCTTTTTTGAACAGCTAAATCATTAGAGCATAAAATATTAATCTCGTTTTCACAGAGTTTATATAATTTCTTATGAATATTTTTCTTATTTATTTCCTCAAAAACTTTCAATCTAAATTTATTTAAATCCTTAAGCTTAATATATTTGTGTATTGAGCTCAAATCATCATCAATATTTTTATTTAT
>CACBQR010000032.1 GCA_902541435.1 uncultured Alphaproteobacteria bacterium | reverse complement strand
TTTTCGATAAACCGATTCGTTTTTCTTATAAATTATGCATCAACATATAGTAGGTCAAAAAGATTAAGATACTAACATATTGATAATTAACAACTTTTTTATATTTAATGTTGAATACTGGTTTTTTCATAAATATAACCTACTTCGAAATTAATAAAATTATTATGTCTATATTAAAAAATTATTTTAAACAAAACAGTGTGATGCACAGTTTCTCAAGTTGCCAATGGCCAATTGGAGATCCACAAGAGAAAGATTTTCATTTTTGTGAAGCTGATACCGTTGCTGGTAAACCTTATTGTCAGAGTCACTGTGATGTTGCGTATATTGACGAAAAAGAGCTTAAAAAAGAAAAAGAGGCTCAAAAAAATCGTCGCATTGCTGCTTAAGTCAATCTCTACAAATATTTTCTCATCAAATGTTAATAATTTAGAGTTATTGACATAAGAGATGTTTTTCTTAAAATAAAAAAACATGTTGTTCAGTATACTGAAAAAACTTAACTTTGACGGAACATTAGAAATCATAGATTCTAATGACAAGATTTATAAATTTGGAAATTCTAACC
Organism: uncultured Alphaproteobacteria bacterium; assembly: GCA_902541435.1. Classification (GTDB taxonomy): domain Bacteria; phylum Pseudomonadota; class Alphaproteobacteria; order HIMB59; genus CACPNW01. Next base: position 12,456 of record CACBQR010000032.1, on the reverse strand, counting down.
CTCACGTTTGTATAAGATTAAAAAACAAATCTATTGAAAGAAAACTATTCTTAAACCCTAATCTTCATATAGGTGAAGCATATATGAATGAGGAGTTAGTTGTTGAAAAAGGCACTATAGAAGACTTTCTAAATTTAATAACTAATTGCTATGATGACTTTATTTCTAACAATAAGATTTATAAATTTTATGAATATTTATCCTCTATTTTTATGCCATTTCAGCAAATTAATCAGCTTGTAAATTCAAAAAAAAATGTAGCACACCACTACGATATCAATGAGGATTTATATAAGTTATTTCTCGATCAGGATATGCAATATTCTTGCGCATATTTTCATAATCCCAATATTAGTTTGGACCAAGCACAGAAAGATAAAAAACAACATATAATTAAAAAGCTACAAATAACGGAAAATATGAATGTACTTGATATTGGATGTGGTTGGGGCGGAATGGCAATTGAAATAGCAAAATCTACTGGAGCCAAAGTAAAAGGAATCACACTTTCAGAAAATCAATTTAAGACTGCTTCTGAAAGAGCACAGAAAGAGGGTCTGAATGACAAAGTTTCCTTTGCATTACAAGATTATAGAAATGAGATTGATAAATATGACCGTATAGTATCAGTTGGAATGTTTGAGCATGTTGGAGTAAAATATTTTAAGACATATTTAAGTAAAGCTAATGATATTCTAAAAGAAAATGGTGTTTTTCTTTTACATACAATTGGTCAAAGAGGCAAACCGACAGCTACAAGTCCTTGGATAAGAAAATACATTTTTCCTGGCGGTTATATTCCATCATTATCTGAAGTAATGAATGAAACACAAAAATTAAATATAAATGTTACTGATGTTGAAGTGCTTAGACTACATTATGCTCATACACTTTCCAAATGGTATCAAAATGTTATGAAAAATAAGGATAAAATTATAAAGATGTTTGATCATCGTTTTTTTAGGATGTGGGAGTTTTATCTTTTGGCAAGTAAGTATTCCTTTGTCAATATGGGTAATGTTGTTTTTCAAATACAAATAGCAAAGAATATTGACAATTTGCCTCTCACAAGAAATTATATCTACAATTAAGCTCTTTATATTTATTGAATTTCAAACACAGGTGATATAATCTTTTATTTATGGCACAATCACTTAACAATTATATTATTAGAGCATCAATATTTTTAATCGCTACTTTTGTTATAGTGGTTTTATTATATCCAGTTTTACAAAATTCTTTTTTATCAAATATCTTTATTAATATTATAATCTTATTAGCCCTGTTAGTTGGAATTGTATTTAATTTATTCCATCTCATTAATTTAAATTATAAATATATATCTTACTCCAACTTTAATATTACAAATTCTATAGAAGAATTCTCTACTTTAAGAGGGCAAGACAAAAATATTTCTCTTGAATTGAAAAATCTTGATGGAAAATTTGTTTTTAAAAGTTCATCAATAAATAGATTGATAGAAAATTCAGACATGACTTTAATTAGCATAAGAGAAACTTCTCGTTATTTAGTTGGACTGCTAGTCTTTTTAGGACTTCTTGGAACTTTCTGGGGACTTCTTAAAACTATTGGATCTGTTGGTAATGTTATTAGCGGCCTAGGTATAGATGATACAAATGTTGCAGGTTTTTTTAATTCTCTTAAAGATGGCTTAAATGCTCCACTGGAAGGAATGAGTATCGCATTTAGTAGTTCATTGTTGGGTTTAGCTGGTTCTTTAATATTAGGATTACTTGATCTAAATCTTGGACAAGCACAAAATAAATTTAGTCAATACTTTGAGAAAATACTCAATTCTAATTCATCTCCAGATTTTTCCAAAGTTGAAGATAAACCAACTGGTGAGGCAATTCAAAAAATTTATGATAACTTAGAAAATCTTTTAAATGCTTTTAAAAAATCATCTGAAAATCAAACTAAAATTTCGAAAAATTTAGATAAATTTAATGAAATACTTAATAAAATAAATTCGAACTCATCCAATCTCGATAAACAACTATCAAACTTTTTATCTTCCCAATTAAACACACAGTCTTCCCTTATGAACTTAACAGAAGCGTTAAGTAAAAATGGAATATTAGAAGCAAAAAAAGTTAAAGAACATTTTCAGAATATTGAAAAAGAATTAAAGAAAATTAAAAAATAATAATGTCTACTAGGTCTTTAAGAAATAGACTTGCTGATACAACAAATATTTGGCCAGGGTTTGTTGATGTTTTAGCTACATTATTAATTGTAATTATCTTTGTGTTAATGGTTTTTACAGTTTCACAAATATACTTAAGTGATGCTATATCAGGAAGAGATAAAGCACTCCAAGATTTAAGATCACAAATTAATGAACTTTCAAAAATATTAGTTATTGAAACTAAAGACAAAGAAGAAGCTCTTTCAACCCTCTCAGAAACAGAGAAACAACTTGAAGATACGCAATCAAATTTACAAAGCGAACAGTTATTAAATGAACAATTACAAACAGATGTAGCAAAAAAACGATCAGAGATATTTGTTCAGGAGCAAAATATTATTGCTTTATCAGAGCAAATTAGCAGTCTTTTAAAAGAGTTAAGAATAGTTGCAAACGCTCTAGAAACGTATGAAGGACAAGAAATTGCTATACTCGAAACCGAAGGTTTAGGTGAAAGGATTAATAAAGCGCTAGCAACAAGGATTGATCAGCTTAAAATACTTAATCAAGAATTAGATAATGCTAATCTTAAACTAATAGAAAGTGAGAAATCTCTTAAAGCAACAATTTCAGAATTAAATGAAAAGAATAATAATTTAATGGCAATCAACGAAAGTTTGGGTTTGGAGAGTGGAGGAATTGAAGAGCAATTGTTGGCAATAAAAAACAAAAATGAGGAACTATTAAGTTTAAATAACGAGTTAGAGAAAACAAATATTGAATTATCTTTAAGAGATGAAGAATTACAAAATCAAGTATCTCAATATCAACAATTAATGAATGATCTTTTAGAAATTAATGATAGTCTTGGCTTAAAAGATGCATCACTTAATGAGCAACTTGATGCAATTAAATTTAAAAATGAAGAACTAGCAAGATTAAATAAAGACTTATTACAGAAAGATAATACTATTTTCAATCTTCGTGGAAAAATTTCTGAATTAAATAATGTACTTTCTTTGTCTGAAGAAAAACAAAAACAGCAACTTGAAAAACTTGAACTCCTCCAAAATCAAATTGTTTCATTAGAAGAAGAGAATCAAGCACAAAAGGAAACGTCACTTGAAGAAATTGAAAAAATGGAAAAACAAGCTTCAAAAACGTTAGAACAGGTAGAAATTCTCAGTAATCAAATTGATACTTTACAAAAAGAAATAGCTTTACTAAATAGCGCTTTAGAAGCAAGTGAAAGTCAGGCTTTAATTAAGGATTTAGAAATTGAAGTACTTGGTGAAAAATTAAACAAAGCCCTTACATCTAAAGTATTTGAGCTGCAAAAATATAGATCTGAGTTTTTTGGAAAGTTACAATCTATTTTAGGTGATAGAAAAGACATTAAAATTGTAGGAGATAGATTTATTTTTGAATCAGAGTTATTATTTGATTCTGCTTCAGCAGATTTACAACTATCTGGTAAAGAAAAGTTAAGTGAAATTGGTCTTACTTTGAAAGAGACTACTAATGATATCCCATCAGATATTGACTGGATTATAATGGTAGAAGGACATACTGACAAAAGACCTATACAGACATTAAGATATCCATCTAACTGGGAACTATCTTCAGCTAGAGCTAATACAGTTTTGAAACTTCTTCTTGATCTCGGTTTTCCTCCAAATAGATTAGCATCGGCAGGATATGGAGAGTTTTACCCTATCAGTGAAGGAGAAACTGAGAGTGATCTGCAGCAAAATAGAAGGATTGAATTAAAACTCACTTCTCGCTAATTTGCCTTAAATTTAACATAAACTGATCATAAAAAATCGATATGAGATTATTAATTTTATTTGTATTTAGTTTGTTTAGCTCTTACTCTGTATTTGCTGCTTGTAGTGACCAACCAGCAAATGAGGTTGATTGGACTAATTGTAATTTTGTAGAGAATCTAGATCTATCTGGTACCGGCCTGGCAAACTCTCAAATGTCAGGAGTTAATTTATCTTTATCTAATTTCGAAAAATCCCAGCTTAATAATTCAAATCTATCTATTGGTAATTTTATCTTCTCAAATTTTAGCAATTCAAATCTATATGCTTCGAATTTACAAGGAGCAAATTGCAATAATGCTAATTTTGACAATGCAAATCTTGCTAAAGTAAACTTCGAAGGATCTAATCTTTTTGGAGCAACTTTTAAAGGAGCAAATTTGTATGAGGCAAACCTACTTGGTGCTAATATATCAGGTGCAATTTTTGATGAAGCAAATTTGTCAAATGCAGTTTGGGTAGATGGTAAAAAATGCGCTCTTGGTTCTATAGGCAGTTGCCAATAATTTTTTTATTTCTTTTTATTTTTAGTTGCAAAATGTCAACTGTATCTGAAATACAAAAAAATGATGATAATAAAGTTAATTTTAAGATCTCAGGAAGTAAAGAAGCTGGTATTCAAATAAATAACTAAAATATTAATTTACTTTTATTAAATTTAATGATTTTAACTTTTAATAATGAGTCAAAATTCTTATTTATATGCTTTTTGTGTAGTTTTTCTTGCTGGAATTTTTTGGAGTTTTGGAGCATTGACCGTTAGATACATGGTCGATGGCCATCAATATGTTTTTCAATATTTATTTTACAGAGGTTTAACAATTTCAATTATTCTTCTTATATATTTATTTTTTCGTGAAGGTTTTGCTTTTTATAAAAATTTTCTCAAAATAGGAATACCATCTATACTTGGAGGTTTATTTCTAGCTACAGCTTTTACTGGATTTATTTTTTCTATTACTATGACTACTGCTGCCGTAACATTATTTATGTTAGCAGCCATGCCTTTTATTGCAGCCATTGTTGGTTATTTTGTTCTTGGCGAAATACTAAAAAGATCAACATTAATTGCAATGGTTGTAGCATTTATAGGTGTTTGCGTAATGATTATAAATGACAGTATTTCTGGAACTGCTTTAGGTGCAATAATAGGATTTATTTCTGCAACTGGTTTTGCTTTATACACGGTAACAATAAGATGGAAACCTGAAACACCAAAATTTACAACAGTTGTTTTAGCGGGAATATTTTGTACAATATTCGCGTTCTTTATTTTAGGCTTCTCTTTTGAACCTTTTATCCTGATGCCTGAAATAAATAATTATTTGAGTATACTTCATGGAATAATTGTTGCAGCCGGGTTAATACTTTACAGTCTTGGAGCAAAATACTTACCCTCAGCTGAGCTAGCACTTTTATCGTTAATGGAAGTTGTTGGAGGAGTTCTGTGGGTTTGGCTTCCTATTTTTGGAATTAATGAAGTGCCAAGTACAACTGTAATAATTGGAGGTTTTATAATAACTTTAGCTGTAGTTTATTATGGTTTTGCTACTAGGCAGATTGATGTTAATATTAAAACTTAAATATTTGCTGTAACTTTATTAATATTTTTTCTTCGTAAATTATTTTTAGACCAAACTGTATCAAGAGCCTTAATCATTTTTTCGATATGCTCTTTTCTATGTTTTGGGGTAACAGTTATTCTTAGTCTTTCTAAACCTTTTGGTACAGTCGGGTAAAAAATTGGTTGTGCATAAATACCATGATCATCAATTAAATCTTTAGACACTTTTTTGCACAAAAATGGATCATTAATTAATACTGCCACAATATGAGAATTTGTATCCAAATAAGGGATTGCTAAGGAATCTAAATTTTCTCTTATTAAAGCTGCATTTTCTTTTATTCTTATTCTTAGTTGTTCTGCCAGAGAAACAATATCTATTGCTTTAGCTGCTCCTGCAGCAATTGATGGGCAGATTGAAGTTGTAAAAATAAAACCTGGAGAGAAACTTCTAATGTAATCAATTATTTCTGAACTAGCTGCAATATAACCTCCCATTTGACCATATGCTTTTGCTAAAGTTCCATTGATAATATCTATTTTATCTTCAACTCCCATTTCTACTGCAATACCTTTACCTTCTTCACCGTAAAGTCCAACTGAATGAACTTCATCCAGATATGTCATACAGTTATATTTTTTTGCTAACTCTACTATTTTTACTATAGGCGATCTTATACCTTCCATAGAGTATAAACTTTCAAAAACGATTAACTTAGGATTATCTACATTTGACTCTTTTAGTAACTGTTCTAAGTGATCAATGTCATTGTGTTTAAATATATGACACTTAGCACCACTATTCTTAATACCTTGTATTAAAGATGCGTGATTTAATTCATCAGAAAATATCTCAATATCTTTAATTTTTTTTCCTAAAGTCCATAAAGTAGATTGGTTTGCTGTATACGCAGAAGCAAAAACTAATGCCGCCTCTTTATTATGAACATTTGCCAGTTTTTTTTCAAGTTCAGTATGATAGGTTGATGTACCAGAAATATTTCTTGTTCCACCTGAACCAGATCCATATTCAAGTAGTGTTTTTACAATTTCATTTACTACCTCTGGGTGCTGGCTCATGTTCAGATAGTCATTAGAACACCAAACCTCGACTTCTCTTTCTTTATTTTTAAAACTTTCATCTGCATTTGGAAAACTTTTTATAGGTCTGTCTATGTTTCTAAAGTCCCTATAAAGACCTTGATCTTTTAAATTTTTTAATTCAGATTTAAAGAAATTTTTATATTGCATTTTTATTAGATATCTTACCCAATCTTTAATTGTAAGTGTTTAATTGAATGAATTGTCACACCTTATTTCTACTAAAAGACATTCTCCTCCAGACACCATATTTATCTTTAATTATAAATCGATGATACAACGCTGCTGCAATATGAAGTGAAAAAAGAGCCGTTAGTATAAGTGCTGAGTAGTAGTGTATAGCTAGAGCTTGAGGGTATAGAAAAAAGTTCTCTTCGATTAAAGGTGGTATTTTAATTAATCCCAAGAGATGAACATCTTCTCCTCCAAGCCATGTCATAAAGGTACCTTGAATAGGAATAAGAATAACTAAACCATAAAGTACAAAATGGACTAAGTTCGAGACCAATTTATGAAATAAAGGAATATTTTCATATTTAGGATGAGTATTAAATATGTATTTCCACATTAATCTAAGTACAACTAAACTAAAGACTAAGGTGCCAAAAAATTTATGAGTAATAATAAAACCCATTTTAAGAGGAGAAAATTCCATATTATGAAGGCTAATCCCTGTTGCAACTTGCCAAAAAAGAAGAAGTGCCAATGACCAATGAAAAAGTTTTGCAACTAAGCCCCAAGAAGATTTTGTACCTTTAAATTCAATCATTAGCAATTTTATCATATAGTGCTATTTAAAATAATATAATCCATGAAAATTAGAGTTTTATCGAGAAAAAGTGACTTGGCAATAATTCAAGCGCGCGAATTTTCCGATTATTTGCAAACAAAACATCCTTTTGTAGAAATAGAATTTTTAACAAGAAGTACTTCAGGAGATAAAGATCTAAAGACACCTCTTTCTGAAATGCCAACAGAAGGTGTTTTTACGAATGATTTAAGAGATGAATTAATAAATAACAAATGTGATTTAATTGTCCATTCTTGGAAGGATCTTCCAATTGAAGTTGGTGATAAAACTAAAATAGCTGCAACATTAAAACGAGCTGACAAAAGAGATATATTATTCTTAAAAAAAAATAAAAAAATGGATAGTAAGAAAATTACTATTCTTTGTTCATCACCAAGAAGACAATATAATTTAAAAAATTTTATTGAAAATTATCTTCCACAAAAGTTTGATGAAGTTTGCTTTGAAAATATAAGAGGTAACATACCCACTAGATTTAAAAAGTTTTTGGAAAATCCTGACAGTGATGGTTTTATTGTTGCTAAAGCAGCAATTGATAGATTACTTTTGAATAATTATTCTGAATTCAATGAATTAAAAATAACTCTAAAAAAATTTATTAATGAATGTCTATGGTCTGTTTTACCATTGTCTATAAACCCTTGTTCTCCTGGACAAGGAGCTCTAGCAATTGAAACAAGAATTAAAGATAATAAACTTAACGAAATTTTAAATGATATTAATTTTTCCAAAGATTATTCGAATGTTATTCAAGAAAGAAATATTTTAAAAAATTATGGAGGGGGGTGTCACCAAAAAATAGGAGTATCTTACATCTCACATAAATTAGGATTAGTTGTATCTAAAAGAGGTGAGGATGAAAATGGCAATCATTTTGAGAGCTGGGATTTTATTGATCCAAAAGATATAAGTTTTTCTAGTAATACAACAGATGAAATTTATCCTGAAAATTTAAAAAATTATAAAATATTTTCTAGAAAACAATTAAATAAAAATGTTGATGATATAAATAATTTACAAAATAAATGTATTTATGTTTCACGAATTAGCTCAATCCTAGATAATTCAAATATCCAATCAAATAATGTTATTTGGACTAGTGGTTTAAGAACTTGGAAAAATTTATCTGAAAGAGGTATTTGGGTTAATGGAACTTCAGATGGTTTGGGTGAGGATTTTGATAAAGATATTAATTCACTTACAAATAATCCTTGGGTTAAGTTAACTCATTCTCAATCTCCTGAAAGTTCGATAAAAAATAAAATTGAAACGTATCAATTGGAGTCTATTGATTTTGAAATAGATATAGAAAAGAAAAAGTACTTTTATTGGATGAGCAGTTCAGCTTTTAAGGCAAGTATTGATAAATATCCTAAAATTATAGAAAAATATCATTTTTGTGGCCCAGGAAATACTTACAATGAGATTAGTAAAATATTAGGTAATGATAAAAATCTTTTTGTTGAGCTATCTTATGATAGTTGGAAGAAAAAATTACTAAAAGCTTAAAAATGACTAATATTTTATTCGAAAATGCTCTCAATAGAAATATTCAAAAAACACCACCCATTTGGTTCATGAGACAGGCTGGGAGGTACCATTCGCATTATCGCAAGCTAAAAGAAAAATATACTTTTGAAGAACTTTGTAAAACTCCGGATCTAGCCGCAGAAGTCGCTTTTGGTCCAATACAAGAGTTTGATTACGATATTGCAATTTTATTTAGTGATATTTTATTTATCTTGGAGGGACTTGGTTTAGAATTAAAGTTTGACCCAGGACCAAAATTTAATTCTTATATAAATTCAGAAAACATTGATGATTATAGTAATATTGATCGTGGCATTGATCATATGCAATTTCAATTTGAAGCTATAAAAATAACAAAAGAGAAATTACCAAATAATAAAAGTTTAATTGGATTTGTTGGTGGACCTTGGACATTATCAAAATATGCATTTGGAAATAATAACTCTGATTTAATTGACACAAAAATTAATTTAGAATTTATTTCAAAAATTCTTTTACCCCTTCTAAAGAAAAATATTCAATTACAATTAGATGCAGGTGTTGAACTTGTCATGATTTTTGATAGCTCCTTGTATGATTTAGATAAAATAAATTTTCATGAAATTTATTCAAAATTTTTGGAAGAGATTGCAATTTCTTTTCCAAATAAACTTGGCTATTATTCAAGAGGTAAGAGTTTAACAGATCTAAATTCTATCATCAGTTTTCCCTTTGCTGGTTTTGGCTATGATCACACAATAGATCTTAAATTTATGTTTGAAAATCAAAAACATGGATTTATTCAAGGAAATTTCAATGAACAATTAATGTTGGGTGAAACAGATACATTCCTTAGCGATTTAAAAGATTTTATTAAAAAAATGAAATTAATTGAAAATCTTAATGGGTGGATTTGTGGCCTTGGACATGGAATTAACAAAAATACTCCAGAAAAAAATGTTCATTTATTTATAGAAAATATCAGAAAAGAATTTAGCTAATAGATATGGTTAAATATATAGGTGAAAAAGATTATGAGCACGGGAGTAAAGAAAAAATTGGTGTTTTAATTACTAACCTAGGCACTCCAGATGCCCCAAATAAAAAAGAACTAAAAGTTTATCTTAATCAATTTTTGTCAGACCCTAGAGTAATCGAATTACCTAAAATCTTATGGCAAATTATATTGAAGCTAGTAATTTTACAAATAAGACCATCAAAGTCAGCAGAAGCATACAAACAAATTTGGACTGATAAGGGTTCTCCACTTTTAGATATCGCAAACAGACAACTAAATAAAATCCAATCATCTTTTTCTTCAAAAAATGAAAATATAGTTTTTGAAGTTGGGATGCGTTATGGTAACCCATCTATTCCAGATGCTTTGTTAAAACTTCAAAAAAAACAAGTAAGAAGATTATTAGTTCTACCTATGTATCCACAATATTGTGCTGCAACAACAGGTAGTACATTTGATGAAGTAACAAATGTATTGCAAAAATGGCGTTGGATACCTGAAATGCGTTTTATCAATCAGTACTTTGAAGAAAAAAACTATATTGAAGCATTGTCAAATTCAATAAAGTCATTTTGGAAAAAAACTTCAAAACCACAAAAAATTATTTTTAGTTATCATGGTATACCAAAACGGTATTTGACTAATGGTGATCCGTATCATTGCTTTTGTCTTAAAACCACAAGACTTGTTAAAGAACATATGGGATTATCCGATGATGAGATAATGACTACTTTCCAAAGTAGATTTGGAAGAGAGGAATGGTTAAAGCCATATACAAGTGAAACATTAAAAGAATTACCAAAACAAGGGATTAAAAATATACATATAATATCTCCTGGTTTCAGTAGTGATTGTCTTGAAACACTTGAAGAACTTGAAGAAGAAAATAAAGAATATTTTATGGAGTCAGGTGGAGAAAATTATCATTATATACCTTGCTTGAATGATCACGATGATCACATAGACGTTTTTGTAAATCTGATAAAAAAACATACTCAAGGTTGGCCATTATGATTACTGATCCCAAATTTAATACTGCAAAAGAATGGTTTGAAAAATTACGAGATAACTTAGTTGAAACTATTCAAAATATTGATGAAAATCAATTTGAAATAAGTAACTGGGATCACAAAGGTGATGGTGGTGGTAAAATGAGTAAAATTAAGGGTAATATTATTGAAAAAGGTGGAGTAAATATTTCTACCGTGTCTGGGACATTTAACGAACATATGAGAGATGCTATTCCGGGTGCTAAAGAAGATCCAAATTATAATGCAACCGGCATAAGTGTTGTATTACATCCTGTTTCACCTAAAATTCCTTCTATGCATTTTAATACAAGATTTATTAAAACCACTCAGGAATGGTTTGGTGGAGGCATGGATATTACACCTTGTGTAATATTTGAGGATGAGAAAAAATATCATAGTGGTTTAGAAGTTTTGTGTAATAAGTATGATAAATCATATTATCCTAAATTTAAAAAATGGTGTGATGACTATTTTTTTCTTAAACATAGAAACGAACCAAGAGGTGTTGGAGGAATATTTTTTGATTACCTTCAAACTGGCGATTGGGGAAAAGATTTTGAATTTGTCCAAGGCGTAGGTACTTATTTTCATCAGTTTATCAAACATACTTTAATTGCACTTAAGGATGAAGAGTGGAATGAAGAGGAAAAAAAGATACAATTAGTTAAGCGTAGTCGCTATGCTGAATTTAACTTATTATATGATAGAGGTACAAAATTTGGTCTAGAAACTGGGGGGAATGTAGATGCTATATTAATGTCAATGCCTCCTCACGCGGTATGGGAATAAATAATGTTATTTAATACTCTGAAAGTTATTCATATTTTTAGTATCATAGCTTGGATGGCTGGACTTTTATATCTGCCACGTTTGTTTGTAAATCATGCTAATCCTGAAATTACAAAAGAAACCTCAGAAACATTCAAACTAATGGAAGGAAAATTGTACAGAATAATTATGTTTCCAGCTTTTATAGTAACGTGGATATCAGGTTTTACACTTACACATTATGTGGGTATTGATACTTGGTTGCTTTTAAAAATTTTATTTGTAATTTTATTATCTGGCTATCATTTTTTTTGTTTAAAATGTCTAAATGATTTTAAAAATGATAAAAATAAATACTCTACTAAGTTTTTTAGAATTACAAATGAAGCGCCAGCAGTAATATTGATTTTTATACTTATACTTGTTGTATTTCGGCCTTTTTAATTACTACTTTTTTGTTTTAATAGGCGTTTTTCTCTTTGGATTACAAACCTTGCATATTTCACACTCCAAACCATAACAACTTCTTGCCTGACAAAATTCTCTTCCATAAAATATTATTTGTAAATGAAGTTTGTTCCAAGATTTTTTTGGAAAAAGATATTTTAAATCTTTTTCTGTTTGGACAACATTTTTACCATTTGTTAAACCCCAACGTTGAGCTAAACGATGAATGTGT
>CACBQR010000031.1 GCA_902541435.1 uncultured Alphaproteobacteria bacterium | reverse complement strand
TTGGAATTACATAAAAAGGATAAGTAAGCTTGGAAAAACTATTTGCTTAACAACGCACTATTTAGAAGAAGCAGAAAATCTTTGTGAAAATATATCTATAATTAATTTTGGCAAAAAAATTATAGAGGGTTCAAAAGATCAACTTTTAAATATTATATCTACAAAATCTGTCTCATTTGTATTAGGTAAAAATATTAATATTCCTAACGAGTTAAATGAATTTAAACCAACATTAAGTAATGGAGTTTTAAAATTAAGTTATGACAAAAACAAAATGAATATTAAAAAAATCATTGATATATTAATTAGCCATAAAATTGAATTTAAGGAAATAAATACACTTGAAGGTGATTTAGAAGATGTTTTTATAAAAGTTGTAAACAAAGATGATACATCAATTTGATAAAATATTTAATTATCTTTATTTATTGCTTCCTATCTTTCTTATAACAGGTCCTGCAATACCAGATATTTCAATTACATTATTTATACTTTTTGCATTTATTTTTAAGAAAAATTTATTTTTAAAAATTTATGAACCTTGGATGTTATTACTATTTGTTCTTTGGGCATGGTTTTTATTTATAAGTTTTTTTGCTTATAACATTGAAAAGTCAATGACTGATGCAATAATTTTTGTGAGATTCATATTATTTATTATTTTAAGTTTTTTGATCTTTGAAAAAATTAGTAAAAAAATAATAAAAAATATATTATTTTTTATTTTAATTTGTTGTCTACTTGTTTCAATAGATTGTCTTTATCAGTTTTATAATTACTCTTATTCTAATGGTTTTGGTGCAGATATATTAGGTAGAAAACCAGATGGATTATACGGCAGATTAAATGGTCCTTTCAATGATCTTGTGCCAGGAGCATATTTATCAAGATTATTATTTTTCATTTTTATTTTGTATTCAATTATAAAAGATCAAAACTTAAATAATCATGATGATAATTATAAGAATAATTATTATTTGAAAATTTTTATTTATGTCTCTGTTAGTTTAATATTAGTTGTTATATACTTTTCAGGTGAAAGAATGGCTGTAGCAACTACATTTTTAGGTTTTTTAATTTGTTTCATGTTTGCAAAAAATTTAAGAAAAATAATTTTAATTTCAACTATAATTTCTGGAATTTTTATAATTTTTAATATAGGTTTTCACCCACATTTCAAAAATATCAAGATAATAGAATCATCTTCAAAACATGAAGGATTAATAATCCAAAAAAGTTTTTATTGTGATCAAAATCAAAATGAAATTTGTGTAAAAGAATTTGCATCTCAACCTTCTTTTTTTAAAGTGTTAAAAGATTTTGATAAATCAGCTTATGGAGAAATATATATGTCTGCACTCCATATGTGGAGTGATTATAAGATTACAGGTATTGGTCTAAATAATTTCAATTTGTTATGTAAAGATAATAACAAATATAGAAAATATAATAAAAATTTTGGTTGCACAACTCATCCACATAATTTGTATATTCAATCCTTAGTTGAAACTGGAATAGTAGGATTTATAATTTTTATCATTGTGGTTTTTGTAATTTTACTGAAAATAATTTCAATTAAAGAAAAAAATATTAAGTATCCCCTTATATCAGCATATTTGACGATATTCTGGCCAATCATGGCTACAGGTTCTTTTCTAAAAAATTGGAATATGGTTTTTATTTGTTTTATTTTAAGTTTTTGTCTAATAATTGGAAGAATGGCAAAGTCAAATAAAAATTTTTAGAAATGCATTCTTATTTATATTTTCATATCTTTGTGAGATCTTTCTTGAAAAATATAGTGCTACTAAAAAAAATAAAACTATAGGTAAAATTCTTCCATTGCCTTTACTAAATAAACTACCAAAATAAATTGAAAAAAAGATTAAACTCAAAGGTAATATTTTTCTATTTAATCCTATTATTAGGCCAATAGAAGAAAAAAATATGGTAATAAGAATCTTACCAATGCCTAATCCAAAGTAAGTACCTATATACGTCATGAACATGAAAGAATATAATACTGATAAATTCGTAGCATAATCATTTTGAATAAATCTTGCTTTAAATAAATAGTAATATGCTAAAAAACCATCAATAATGGTAATTTTTTTTCCTTCGTTTTTTGATCTTTCAATATAACTAATACCATATTCAAATATATTGATATTTTTTTTTGCTATTTGTGAATTCATATCAATTTCTAGACCAAACCTTTTAAAAGTAAGGTTTAGTTTCTTCAGTAGAGATGATTTAATTATCTTTGTACCAGTATGCAAATCTGTTATTGATTGACTAAACAAAAAATTAAATAAAAAGGTATTAATTCTTACAGCTATATCATTAAAAAAATGTATTCTAGATTGTAATTTTGCACCAAGATATCTTGAGCCTTGTATAACATTTATATCTTTATTATTTTTTGCAATATCATAAAGTTCACGAGCATCCCTAGGATCATATTCTAGATCAGAATCAATCAATAAAGTATATTCACTATCAACAAATTCTATACCTTTTTTTACAGCAAATGCTTTGCCTTTATTTTGCTTTAAATTAATTTTTACATAGTCGTTATTATTAAATATTTTGGGAATTTTATCTTTTAATAACTCGGTTGTTCCATCTTTTGACCCATCATCAATAAAAATAAATTTACAATTTAAATTTGTAAACGTAGATTGCAGTTTGTCTAAAAAACTGTTTATTATTTTCTTTTCGTTATAAACTGGAACAATTATTGAAAGATCTTTTTTACTCTCGAGGGGCATGTTTATTAAGTATTCTTTGTAATGTTCTTCTATGCATTCTTAACCTTCTTGCAGTTTCTGATACATTTCTATTACACTGTATAAACACTCTTTGAATATGTTCCCATCTAATTCTGTCTGCTGTCATAGGGTTTTCAGGTGGCGGAGGTAATAATTCTTTAGAATTAGTGAGAGCATCATATATTTGATCTATTTCGGCTGGTTTTGGTAAGTAATCAATTGCTCCGGATTTTATTGCCGCTACAGCAGTTGCTATATTACCATAACCAGTAAGTAATAATGATTTAGTTTGTGGGCTAATTTTTTGTAATTCTTTTACTAACTCTAAACCCGAACCATCTTCTAATCGCATGTCTACTACAGCATAGTCGAAATTGTTTTCTGTAACTTTAGATAATGAATCTTTGAAACCTGGGGATGAAACTACTTCAAAACCTTTTTTCTCCATAGATCTAGAAAGTCTCTCTCTAAATGGTAAATCATCATCAACAATAAGCAATTTCATAGTCATATACTTAAGATAGAGTTATCAAATACAAATTCAACAACAGCATGGTCATCTTTTGAATTATAGAAATCTAAGTTTCCTCCAATTAATAATAAGTGTTCCTGCTTCAAGTTTGACTGTTGCATTTTCACAATGAAGAACAATTGACTCTGATGAGCCTGGAAAAACACTCGTTGAGGCGAATAAAGATGCAATTACGCTATTTTTAAATTTAATACCACCAGTTACAAAATTTTCTGACTCCATTTTATGAAACTTTGTAGTTTCCGCCATTACCATCACGTCTTTAACATCTCCTAAAAGACTGATAGCAAGATCAAGTGTATGAATAGCTTGGCTTATAAGAACTCCTCCACCATCTCTCTTGTATGTTCCTCTACCTGGTTCATCATAATAGGACTGTTCTCGCCACCATGGAATATTGATTTGAGCTGAAAAAATTTGACCAAATTTATTCTCATTTATTAATGATTTTAATTTAATAGAGGATTTTCTAAATCTGTGTTGAAAAACTATACCGAGGTTAACTTTATTATTTTCACAAATTGAGACTATACTTTTTGCATTTTCTAAAGTTCGTTCAATTGGTTTTTCCATTAAGATATGTTTTCCATGTTTACTAAATTGCTCTACTAGTTCTAAGCGTTGATTTGGAGGGGTGATGATATCCACCATGTCAACTTCAGGATTATCATAAATGCTATCAATTTCTTGAAATGAATTAAAATTATAATTTTTAGAAAAATTTTCTCTTTTTTCCTTATTTCGAGAAAAAACTCCAACTACATTAATATCGTCCTTTAATTCATTTAAAGCCAAGGCATGGGGTTTTGCAGCCATACCCGTACCAATAATGGCAAGTCCAATTTTTTTAGAACTCATTAATTATTTTTTTTTGATACAGACATGCCATTCTCTTCAAAAAGATGAACTGAATCTCTTTTAAAACGAAGATATAATTCTTCTCCCTTATTAATTTTATATTGTCCGGTATGATGAACAATTAATTGTTTTATTCCTTCACCCTGACAATAAAAGTAAGTTTCACTTCCGAGCTGTTCAGTAAAATCAACATTTACTTTCAAATCTGAATTTTGGTGTTCACAAACTTCTATATGTTCAGGCCTTATTCCAAGAGAATAAGGTGTATTATTTTGTAAATTTTTATGATTTGTTTGTAAATTCAATGCATCTGAAACTAAATTAAATGAACCAGACTTATCAATTGCATTAACTTTTATAAAATTCATTTTTGGAGATCCAATGAAACCAGCTACAAAAATATCACTGGGATTATTATATAAATCAAGTGGTGCTCCTGCTTGTGCAACATAACCATTATTTAAAACTACTATTTGATCAGCCAATGTCATTGCTTCAACTTGATCATGTGTAACATAAATCATTGTACCACCAATTTTTTCATGAAGTGCTGATAATTCTTTTCTCATTGTTACTCTTAACTCAGCATCAAGATTAGATAAGGGCTCATCAAACAAAAAAGCTTTTGGATCTCTAACTATTGCTCTTCCAATAGCTACTCTTTGTCTTTGACCACCAGAAAGTGCTTTTGGTTTTCTTTGAAGATACTCTTCAATTTGCAAAAGTTTAGCTGCGCTATTAACTTTTTCTTCAATTGTTTTTTTATCAATTTTTAAATTTTCCAATGCAAAGGCCATATTTTTAAAAACAGACATGTGAGGATACAAAGCATATGATTGAAAAACCATAGCCAAACCTCTTTCTGAAGCGGGTATATTACTTACTTCATTTCCGTCGATTAAAATTTCTCCTGATGTAATTCTTTCTAATCCAGCAATAATTCTTAATAATGTTGACTTACCACATCCAGAGGGGCCAACTAAAACTAGAAATTTTCCACTTTCAACTTTCAAATCAACTCCATGAATTACTTCTGTTTGATCATAACTTTTGAAAATGTCCTTTAATATGATTTCAGTCATCTATCTCTTCTCATTATTGCTTTGTCAGGGTCAGCATGTTGTAAGTGTATAGGCGGCATCCCATTCAAGATTTTTTTTATATCATTCATCATCATATCTCTTATATTTTTATATGAATAATCTAAAGCACCTGCAACATGTGAAGTAAATAAAATATTAGATTTTTTTCTAAAAGTTGAATCTGCTGGCACAGGCTCGACTGGATATACATCTATAGCTGCTCTAAAATATTCATTTTCAGCAAGTTCAATAAATTCGTCAAAATCAACAACCTCGGCTCTACTGACTAGAACTACTGAACTATTTTTTTTAATTAATTTTAATTTATCTTTACTAATAAATCCTTCATTTTCAGTAGTAACTCCAGCTAATATGAATATAAATTTATTGTTAGATAATAAATCATCAATCGATACAGGGTTTACACCCTGGCTTTCTAAGTATTCATTAGATAACCATGGATCAAATACTGAAATTTTACAGTTAAATGGTTTTAACAAAGGAAGTAAACTTTTTGCTAAATTTCCAAACCCAATTAACCCAACATTTGAGTTAAAAAGTGTATAAGCAAATTTATTTTCTTTAATTCCATATTGCTCTTCAGAATTTAAAAATTTTTTGTAAACTCCCAAAACATTTCTAGAAAGTGAGATTGCGTAACCTATACAAGCTTCAGCAACAGCAGGAGCCATGGCAGGTGCAGCTGATAAAACATAAATACCTCTTCTATGTGCTTCATGATAATCAATATTCGGTTCCCAATTTGCTTTGACATTTATAATTGCTTTAATTTTTTTTGATTTATCTAAACGTTCTTTAGGCAT
Source organism: uncultured Alphaproteobacteria bacterium (assembly GCA_902541435.1). Classification (GTDB taxonomy): domain Bacteria; phylum Pseudomonadota; class Alphaproteobacteria; order HIMB59; genus CACPNW01. The sequence goes on along the minus strand of CACBQR010000031.1, from coordinate 7,173 downwards.
AGCAGTCTGTCCAACTAATATTTCAATTTCTTCAATATTTTTATCTACAAGTGCATCAGGAGCTCGACTACCAAAGTGATAGATTAAATTAGATATTTTTTCTAATTCAGTCTTAACATCATTGGTAAAAACCATTTCTTCATTTCTTGGATAAGGATCAAAAAAAATTAGAGGTTTGTCTTGCATTACTTCATACCTGTACTTGCTATTCCTGTAGTTATAAATTTTTGTAAGTAAGCAAATATAATTGCTATAGGTAATAAAGTTACCATAGTCATTGATAATACATAATTCCACTGACTAGTAAGTTCTCCGTGAAATGCGTTTAATCCAATTTGCAATGTATAAACTTCACTTTTTGATAAAACTATTAAAGGCCATAAGAAATCATTCCATCTCCACATTATGGAAAAAATTGCTAAAACTGCAATAGCAGGTATAGATAGAGGTAGGACAACTCGCCAATAAATTGCCCATTCACTTGCGTGATCCATTCTTGCTGCTTCTATAAGCTCTCTAGGCAATGTAAGCATATATTGACGAAGTAAAAAAACTCCTGTTGGTGTTGCAGCACCTGGAAGAATTACGCCCCATAATGAATTTATCATTCCAAAGTTTGCGACAACATAAAAAACTGGAACCAAAATTATAGTTAATGGAATTAATAATGTACCTATAACAAAAACAAGTGCAAAATTTTTCCCTCTAAACTCATATATAGAAAGTGCATATGCTGCCATTGAATTTATTATTAACGTTATTATTGTTGCTACAACAGTAATGAAAGTTGAGTTTTTGAAATAAAGTAAAAAATCATACTTTCTTAAAGGATCAACATAGTTTTGCCACTGAATTTTAAATTCTCTAATTTTTTCTCTTTTATCAATCGGTACTTTTACTGTTTCTCCTGGGTTTAGAGGATCAACCATTTTAGCATTAATTCCAATTCTTTTGATTTGTGCTAACTGCTTTACTGACCCATCTTCTTGTGTCACATTAAAAATTGGTAAGGGTTTATCATATCCTTCAACATCAACTTGAATTTGAGAAAGTGGCAAAATTGTTGGAGGATATTCTTGTATACCTGCTAATGTCTTTAATGAAGATAATCCTAACCACACAACAGGACCAAACATTAAAAGAACACCTAAAAATAAATAAAAATAAGAAAAATAATCTGTCCAATGATATTTATTTTTATATCTTTTTTTTGTAGCAATTTTTATTATTCTTGAAGTTGTTTCAGACATATTAGATTTCTTGATGTTTACTTTCTTTATTTCGACTGAAATATAATTGCATAAGTGTTAAAAATAAAAGTACCACACCAAGAACCATAGATGCGGCGGCTGCAAGACCAAAATTTTGAACAGATCCAGATGAAGCAAATCCTGTGGTAAAAATATATTGAACAATTAATGATGTAGATGTTCCAGGCCCCCCACCAGTTAAAACATATATTTCATCAAATGTTTGAACACCTTTTATTGAGGCAAGAATAAATACAACTAATAAATTTGGCATTAGAAGAGGTAGAGTTATTCGAAAGAAAATTCTTTCTCGGCTAGTTCCATCCATTTCGGCTGCCTCATATAAATTTGGTGGTATTGCTTGAAGACCTGCTAATACAATCAGAGTGTAAAAACCCATATGGGCCCATATTGATACAAAGATTACAGATGCCATAGCCCATGATGGATCCGTTAAAAATGATACTTTGTCTCCACCATAAGACTCAATTATAGCATTGAAAGCTCCATTTTTTAACAGTATCCATTGCCAAATCAAACCAACAACAACTGGTGACAATAAAACAGGGAAAAAAAATACCGATCTAAAAAAACCTCTGCCAATAATTTTCTTATTTAATATCACGGCAGTCAAAACTGAAAAGAAAATCATTAAGCCAACTTGAAAAACAACAAAGAATATAGTGTTATAAACTCCTCTCCAAAAAAAATCTTCTGTACATGTATTTGGGTTTAAATAACTCTCACAATCAAATAACTGATCATATTGTTTTGTTGTAGGAAGTTCTCTCTCAGCAAATAACAGTTCATCGCCAGATGATAATGAAAAGAAAAAGTTTGCACCAAGAGGGATTATTACGAATAATCCAAAAAAAATTAAATTTGGAAGCAAAAAAAGAAGAGTTTGGAGAGGAATCTGGAACTGGTGGTAGTGCTGATCCTATGGCTTTTCCATTTGATTGGCATAAAGATCTTATACTTAATTTTGCAAAATCAATTAATACAAATATAAAATTTGAAATTACTGGAAAAGAAGCATTGAAAGTTCATTATCTAATTGATGCAATGATAGAATCATCTAAAAAAAATATGCTAATTACAATGGAGTAAAATATTTAATCATGAGAAAAATTAAAGTTGCTGCAATGGGTGTTGAGCATAGACACATTTTTGGACAATTAAATGGCATGTTAAATTTGGGATGCGAATGTGTTGGCTGGTGGAATGAAACTGATAATAATATTACGAAAGATTTTAATGAAAAACATCCTGATATACCCCGCTTTACAAATAAAGAGGATTTATTAAAAAATAAAGAAATTGAATTAGTATTGATAGCAGACATTCCAGTTAAAAGAGCAGCTTTAGCTATTGAGTGTATGAATGCTGGAAAAGATGTAATGTTAGATAAACCTGGATGTACAACTTTAGAACAACTTAAAGAAATTGAAAATACTGCAAAAAAAACAGGAAAAATTTTTTCAATTGATTTTTCTGAAAGATTTGAAGTGCCGTCAGTTCAAGCTGCCTATGATTTAATTCAAGCGGGCGAAATTGGAGATGTTGTTCAAACAATTGGAATGGGACCTCACAGATTGAATATTCAAACTAGACCTGATTGGTTTTTTGATTACGATCAATACGGTGGTATTTTATGTGATATTGCTTCACATCAAATAGATCAGTTTTTATTTTTTACTGGATCTAAAAATGTAGAAATTATAAATTCTTCAACAGGTAATTTTTCAAATCCTGAACATAATAAGTTTGAAGATTTTGGTGAAATTTTAATTCATGGAGATAAGGGCAGAGGTTACATTAGGGTAGACTGGTACACTCCTAATGCTTTACCTAATTGGGGCGATGGCAGATTGACTATTTTAGGTACAAAAGGATACATTGAATTAAGAAAGTATGTCGATCTTGTTGGTAGAGAGGGGACAGATCACCTTTTTTTAGTTAATAATAAAAAATATGAATATAAAGATGCTTCTAAAGAACCCCTAACATATTTTGAGAGATTAATGGGTGATGTTGTAAACAGAACTAGTACTGCAATGGATCAATCACATTGTTTAAAAGTTATGGAATTGTCAATCAAAGCTCAAAAAAATGCGATTAGGCTTGGCAATATTAAGTGATGAATATGACTAATCAGGAATTATCCGATACTTTAGAAGACGTTATTAATAATACAAAAATTTTTGATATTCATACGCATTTATTTCCATCTGCCTTTAAAAGTCATTCTCTTTCTGGTTTTATTAATTTATTAAACTATCATTATTTAATTGCAGAATTATTAACCAATGCAAATATAAGTGCAGAAAAATTTTACTCTCTGGATGACATAAATAAAGCAAAACTTATCTGGGAAGAATTATTTCAAAATAGAACACCAATTTCTGAAGCGTGTAAAGGCGTACTAACTGTACTTCAAAAATTAGATATTAATTATAATAATAAAACTTTTGAAGAACTAAAAAATGAATATGAAAATAAATATCTTACAGATGAAAAAATTTTAAAATTATCAAACGTTTCTTCTTTAGTAATGACAAATAATCCATTTGATATTGATGAATGGAATTTATATAAAGATAATGATTGGGATAGAAATATATTTCAATCATCATTAAGACTGGATGATTTAATTATTAACAATTCCCAAGCAACTGAGGTTGCAAAAAATCAAACTAAGATAAATCAAAAAGCAGATGATATTGTAATAAATTATTTAGATAGTTGTTTTTTAGTATCAAATCCAGTGTATGCAGCTATTTCAGCAAATTCAGATAATTTTAAAGAAATCTTAAATGATCCTCTTTGGAAATTAATTTTATTATGGTTAAATAAAAAAAATATCCCATTGTCTTTAATGTTAGGTGTTAAACGAGCTGTAAATAGTAGTTTTGGTTTAGCTGGAGACGGGATTGGTGATATTAATCTCAAAGAACTAAGTAAATTATGTAATTCTTTTCCGGAAAACAAATTTCTTGTAACTTGTTTATCTTTAAATGACCAGCACGAATTAACTGTCTTAGCTCGTAAACATCCTAATTTAAAAATATTTGGTTTTTGGTGGTTTATGAACCAGCCAAGTATTATAAAAATTGTTCTAAAAATGAGGATTGATATGCTAGGTCTTTCATTTATACCTCAGCATTCCGATGCAAGAGTTACTGATCAACTTATATATAAATGGTCTCATTTCAAAAATATCTTACATGAAATTTTATATGAATATTATGAAGATCTTTCTAAGAAAAATTACGAGTTATCAAAATTTATAATAGAAAGGGATATTAATAATTTATTAAATCAAAACGCAAAAAGTTTTTTTCTTAAGTAACTGCATATTTTACTAAATTATTATAGCTAATCCGAAGTGAATCAAAAGGATTGCCATTACATTCATCTTGTTCAACAATAAACCACTTACAACCTGAATCTGTTGCTGTTTTAACAATATTTTTGATATCTAAATTACCTAAGCCAACCTCTGCAAAAAAACTTTCTTGATCATTTATCATTATAAAATCTTTTAAATGTAATAATGGCATTCGTTGATCTAATTTTTTACACCACATTAATGGATTTTGACCACCTTTTTGTATCCAATAAATATCTGGCTCTCCTTGTATGAATCTACTATCTGTATTTTTATAAATTCTTTCTAAAATTATTTCATTTTGAACTTTTTGGAATTCAAGCGCATGATTATGGTAGCATAGCACCTTTCCTTTTGCATGAAACTTGGAGCCAGCGATATTTATATCTTCTATGAATTTATCAATTTCTTCTAAGTTTTTCATATCTACATTTAATGGATAAGGAAGAGCTGAATATTCGCAATTAAAAATATTTAGCTTATTAATAACTTCATCAGTATTATTTATAATTTGTTCATTTGGTTCATGTGTAGCGCATATAACTAAACTCAAATCTTCACACATGCTTTTTATTGTTTTAGGATTAATTAAACCAACACCACTGATTTGAATGCTACTATACCCAATATTTTTGATTTTTTTTAGACTTTCAAATAAATCTTTTTCATTTTGGCAAAAATCTCTAACGGTATAAAGAGTTACTGCAATTTGATTAATTTTCATCTTGATTTACTTATCATTTCTTCTAATTTTTGTTCATATTTAACCTCATCTAAAGGAAGCTCTATTTTTTTTTCCTCTAATCCCGATAGAACCATCGCATTAATTAATTCAACTGAATTTAAACCATCTTTTCCATTCACTAACAGTTTTTCTTTTCCTAGGAGGAAGTTTGTAAAGTTTTGAATAAGTCTTTGATGCTCAATATGTTGATCCAAATCAGCCTTAAAATTAAAATTAATTTTTTCTTTTTTAGGCATCCCAAAAAGTGTTTTAGAGTTTTTAATAAATTCAGTAGATGAATCTATTTTTTCCCATGTAACATTATTATCCTGAATTGTAATTAAACCCTTATCTGATGAAATTTCCAATCTGTTTACACCAGGCGCTTCACCTGTTGTTGTAATAAATACACCTTTTAATCCATTTTTATATTTCAAGATTGAAGTCACTTCATCTTCAACTTCTATCTCATGAAAGCGACCTAATCCCAAATCAGTATATACACTGTCAGGCATACCAAATAACCACTGACACAAATCAAGTTGGTGAATACTCTGATTTATTAAAACGCCTCCACCTTCACTTTCCCATTTAGCTCTCCAATTAGACGTCTGATAATAATAGTTTGTTCTAAACCAATTAGTTATTGTCCATTGAAAACGGTGAACTTTACCTAATTCGTTTCCATTAATTAGTTCCTTTATCTTAACATAAACAGGATTAGTCCTTTGATTTAGCATAACAGTAAAAAATGCTTTAAAACTTTGTGAAATATTAATAAATTCTCGACACTTTTTACTAGTTATTGCTAAGGGTTTTTCAATTATAACATTAATATTATTTTCGAGAGCTTTTTTCGCAAGATCTATGTGCGATTTATGAGGTGTAGCAATGATTGCCGCATCTATAATTTTATTATCAAAAAAATTATCAGTATTTTCAAAAAAAGGAATATTTTCATATTTATTTTTATATTCTACATTTGAATCAGCAACTGCGGCTAAGATGGCATTTTCTATTTTATTCTCTTGTAATTTTTTAGCATGATTTGCTCCCATACCTCCTATGCCAATAACACCATATCTGACAGGTTTTTCCATAATTAATTTTATTATATTAAAATAAAAAATATTTAATTAATTTATGAAAGTATTGGATCTTTTACTGGAATAATCGGCACTCCGCCTGGGGATTGTTCTGTGCCAGAAATTTCAATAGTGCTAATATTGCTTCGCCATCTAACACTTACTGCAAACATAATAGCATCAGCAATATCTCTTGGCTCGAGAAGAGTAAAACCAGACATAAATTTTTTAGCTTTATTTTTATCTGTAAATGCAGCGTTACCAAAATTTGTTTTAGTTCTTCCAGGACATATTTCAGAAACTTTAACTCTTGAACCGCTAAGTTCAATTCTTAAGCTTTGTGCGATTCTATGGATAGCACCTTTTTGACCACCATATACAGTACTCATTTGTGGGTATAGACCTGCAAGAGACCCCATTAAAACTACATGTCCTTTTCTTCTTTTTATCATTCCTGGAACAATAGCTTTTAAAGTATGAAGATAAGACTCGACATTTAATCTTGTAGATAATTCAATATCTTGCCTTGACGCTTTTAATATACCTTCAGCCCCTCTTCCAATACCTGCATTACAAACTACAATATCAACTTTTACTTTGGAGAGTTTTTTATAAATTTGATCCGTGTCAAAGAGATCAATTTGAATGATTTCAAATTTATGTTTTTTTTTTAATTTCTCTAATATTGAAACGTCTTTATCAAGAGCATAAACTTTTACATTT
>CACBQR010000030.1 GCA_902541435.1 uncultured Alphaproteobacteria bacterium | reverse complement strand
CTTCTGCGATAAGTGTTTCAATAGTTTTGATTATGTAATTTTAAGTCAAACTTTACAAGCAATGATGAAGCCCAAAGATATTCTGTCTGAATTATTAAGAATAGGATCAAAAGCAATAGTTTCTTTTCCTAACTTTGGACATTGGAAAATAAGATTACAGCTTTTAATATCTGGAAAAATGCCAGTAACAGAAAGTTTACCTTATACATGGTATGACACACCTAACATTCATTTTTTTACAATTAAGGATTTTTTGAATTTGTGTAATGAAATGAATATTGTGATTGAAAAAAGTATTGGATTAACATCAAAAGGTAAGCAGTTTGATATAAGTGAATCATTTACTGGAGTTAATTTTTTCACTCACGAAGCTATCTTTTTATTAAGTTATAAAAATTATGAACCAATAAAAATTAAATCATCAAAAAAAGTTTTTGCAAAAAATTCTGTTATTGCAAATTAGTTATTAGATGAAAGTTGAAATTATAAATCAATTAAAAGATAACTACTCTTTTGTTTTATATAATGAAACACTTAATAGCTGTGTTATAGATCCTGCTGATAGTAATCCTATATTAAATTTTGCTCTTGAAAACAATTTAACCATAGAAGATATATTTATTACACATCATCATAAAGATCACACATCAGGTGTAAAAGGAATACTTAATGCTTTTCCAGAAGTTAATATACACTCTCCAAGTGCTCAGATTGAAAATACAAGATTCGTTTTACGTGATGGAGATGAAGTCAAGTCCTGCTTAAATACATTTAGAATAATAAAAACACCTGGTCATACATTAGATCATATAATTTACTATGATGAAAACAATGGTGTTTTATTTTGTGGTGATACACTATTCAGACTTGGTTGTGGTCGTGTGTTCGAAGGAACATTAAATGAAATGTTTAACAGTTTAAAAAAAATCAATGAGTTAAGTAAAAATACAATTATTTATTGTGGTCATGAATATACAATAGGCAATTTAAATTTTCTTGAGAAAACACTTAAGAAAGAAAGTGCTTATTTGATAGTTAGAAACAAAATTAATGATGATTTAAATAATAAAGGAAAATCCGTACCTTTTTTATTAGAAGATGAAAAACAATATAACTTGTTCCTAAATCAAAATTCAAAATTAGGTACTATAATTAAGAAAGAGCTAGGTTTTACAGACTTTGAATTATTTGCTTATTTGCGAAAAGCAAAGGATAGCTTTTAAGGTCTTTATTTCCAGTATTTACGCCATATTTTTAATTTGACTATTAGCATAGTTCACTATAAACCCCGCCATCAAAAGATATGTTAGCAATTTTCAAAACTGGTGGAAAGCAATATTCAGCAAGAGCTGGTCAGATACTTAAAGTAGAAAAACTTGAGGGATCCAAAGGTGATAAAGTGTCTATTACTGATGTATTAGCGATAAGTGATCAAAGCACAAATAACTTAGGCGAGCCGTTACTAAAAGATGCTTCAATTGAAGCAAAAATTGTTGATCAAATCAGAGATAAAAAAATAATAGTTTTTAAAAAAAGAAAAAGACAAAATTACAGATTAACACAAGGCCATAGACAATATCTAACTGTATTAAGAATAGAATCAATTTCTTATGGTGGAAAAAAGTCCACTGCTGAACCTGAAACAAAAAAAGTTAAAAAAACTGAAACTAAAGTTACTAAAGAAAAAATTGAGTCTAAAGAGGTAAAAGTTACAAAAAAGAAGACAGTTGCAAAAAAATCAGTAAATAAAGCTTCACCTAGTAAGAAAAAATCAGTAAAGAAAACTGTTAAAAAACTGTTAAAACTAAAAAAGAAGATAAATAATGGCAACGAAAAAAGCAGGTGGTAGTTCTAGGAATGGAAGAGACTCGGCGGGTCGAAGACTTGGAGTTAAAAAATTTGGTGGTGAAAACGTAATAGCAGGAAACATTATTATTAGGCAAAGAGGCACAAAGTTTCATCCAGGTGATAATGTTGGCATAGGTAAAGATCACACAATATTTGCTACAATAAATGGAAAAGTAGCTTTTAAAAAAACAAGAGTAAGAACTTTTGTATCAGTTGTTCCCACAGAACAATAATCCCAATTAATTAAAAATTTATTATGAAATTTTTAGATCAAGCAAAAATATATATTGCATCTGGTAATGGTGGAGATGGCTGCGCTAGTTTTCGTAGGGAAAAATATATTGAGTTTGGTGGCCCTAATGGAGGCGATGGAGGCAAAGGTGGAAATATTATTTTTAAAGTGGATGATAATTTAAACACACTAATTGATTTTAGATACCAACAACATTTTAAAGCAAAAAAAGGTGAAAATGGAAGGGGAAAAAATCAAACAGGAGCGAATGGAAGCAACATGGTTATTAAAGTTCCACCTGGAACAGAAATTTACAATGAAGATAAAACGGTATTGCTAACTGATCTAACAAAAATTGATGAAGAATACATTTTATTACAGGGTGGTAATGGCGGTTTAGGAAACAATCATTTTAAATCATCAGTTAACCAAGCTCCAAGAAAATTTACAAAAGGTGAATTAGGAGAAGAGCGATGGATATGGTTATCACTAAAATTATTTGCAGATATAGGAGTAATAGGCTTACCTAATGCAGGTAAATCAACTCTGTTATCAACAATTTCTAATGCTAACCCAAAAATTGGGGATTATCCATTTACAACCTTACATCCTGTGCTTGGTACCGTGAAGCGCTTTGATAAAGAAATTGTATTAGCAGATATCCCAGGGTTGATTGAAGGTGCGCATGAGGGAAAAGGTTTGGGAGATAAATTTTTAGCACATATTGAGAGATGTAAATATTTACTTCATTTAGTAGATATAAATGACGACAATTGGTACGAAAACTATATTACAGTAAGAAACGAAATTTCAAAATATAGTGAAAAAGTATCTTCAAAAAAAGAAATAATTGTTTTAACCAAAGTTGATTTAGTTCATGAAAATTTAGAGGAAAAAAAAATTAAGATCAATCAAAAGTTAAATTCTGATATTCTTTTTATATCAAGTTTTAATAATGAAGGTATAGATGATCTAATTGATTATTTATTCAAATATAATGAAATCACAAATGATTAAAAAATATAAAAAAGTAGTTGTAAAAATTGGTTCAAATTCAATTGTTGATTCGAAAACAAAAAAGATCAAATCTAAGTGGTTAGATAATTTATGTAAAGACATTGCGGAATTGAATAAAACAAAAAAAATTGTGATTGTGTGTTCTGGCGCTATTGCTTTAGGTGCGAAAAGTATTTCAAATACAAAGTTAAGAAAATTAGAAGATAAACAGGCAGCAGCTTCAGTTGGTCAAATTGAATTAGCCCATCAATGGCGAAATAAACTAGGAAAATACAAGATAGGTGTTTCTCAAATATTATTAACATTAGAAGATAGTGAAGAAAGGCGACGATATTTAAATGCTAGAAATACAATATCATCATTACAAAGTAAAAACATAATCCCAATCATTAATGAAAATGACACTGTTGCTACTGAGGAAATTCGCTATGGTGATAATGATAGACTTGCAGCCCGAGTAGCACAAATGATCGAAGCTGATTTATTAATTTTATTAAGTGATGTTGATGGTTTATATCAAGGTAATCCAAAAAAAGATAAGGATGTCAAAAAAATTTCAGAGGTATTTAAAATTGATAAAAAAATTGAAGAACTTGGTAATTATCAATCTTCTGAACTAGGCAGTGGAGGAATGGCCACAAAAATTTTAGCAGCAAAGATATGTGCGGGAAACGGTTGTACTACAATAATCACTAATAGTGATAAAAACAGACCAATCAGTAATATTAATAAAAAAAATTCAACAATTTTTTATCCCTTAACTTCTACAAATTCGTCCAAAAAGAAATGGTTATTAAATCATTTAAAACCATCAGGATCGATTATTATAGATACAGGGGCTCAAAATGCAATTTTGAAAAATAAAAGTCTTCTTCCTGCAGGCGTAATAGATATCAAGGGAAGGTTCAAAAGAGGTGATGTAATATCTATCTTAGTTGAGAATGGTCAGAAAGTAGCAATAGGTATATCTGCTTATGATTTTAATGATGCAAAAAAAATTATTGGAAAGAAAAGTAAAGAAATTATTAAAGTTTTAGGTTTCGAAGGAAGAGAGGAAGTGGTACATAAAGATAATTTAGTTAAGCTTTCTACATGAGTATTGAAAATAATATTATTGAATTAGGCAAAAGAGCAAAATTTGCCTCTCTAAATATGAAAGTCTGTAGCAGTGATCAAAAAAATCTTGCTTTAACAAAACTCACTAAAAATTTAGATAAAAATAGAAATAAAATTCTTGAAGCAAATAAAATAGATTTAGAAAATGGTGAAAAAAAATCTTTAGCTAAGCCTTTAATAAATAGACTTACATTAACTGAAAAATCTATTGATGGATTGATTACATCAATTGAAGATATAATCGAAATACCAGATCCAATTGGCATTACATTAGAAGAATGGGAAAGGCCTAATGGTTTACAGTTTCGTAAAATTTCAACACCACTTGGTGTATTAGGTGTGATTTATGAATCCAGACCGAACGTCACTGTTGATGCGTCTTGTCTTTCCATAAAATCTGGCAATTGTATAATTTTAAGAGGTGGTAGCGATAGTTTTTATTCCTCTAAGGAGTTAGTAAATAATATTACAAATGCTTTCACGGAAGCTGGCCTCCCAGAACATTGTGTCCAAATGATTAATACACCTGAAAGAGAAGCGGTTGATCATTTACTAAGCATGAGAGATTATGTTGACGTCATTATTCCTAGAGGTGGAAAAGGTTTGATTGAAAAAATTAATTCAGCAAGCAAAATACCCGTTATCAAACATTTAGACGGTATATGTCATGTGTATGTAGATAAAGATGCTGATTTAAGCATTGCAGAAAAAGTAGTTTTTAATAGTAAAATGAGGCGTCCTGAAATTTGTGGTGCTGCAGAAACACTTTTAATTGATGAAAAAATTAAAGACGAAGCAATGAAAATATTAAAACCTCTAAAAGAAGTAAACTGTGAAATTCGAGGCGATGAATATATTCAGTCTTTAGATAGTGATTTTAAAACTGCAAGTGAAGAAGATTGGTCTTTAGAATATTTAGATAAAATTTTATCAGTAAAAATTGTTTCAGGAGTTGATGAAGCGGTTAAGCATATAAATGATTATTCTTCTGGTCATACAGAAAGTATAATTACAGAAAGTGAAAAAACCTTTGAAAAATTTTATAATAAAATTGACAGTGCAATAATACTTAAAAATGCATCTACGCAATTTGCGGATGGAGGTGAATTTGGTTTTGGTGCTGAGATAGGAATCTCAACAGACAAAATACATGTAAGAGGACCAGTGGGAACAAAACATTTAACTACATTTAAATATGTAGTTAATGGTAATGGTCAGGAAAGACCTTAATTGAAAAAGATTGGACTTCTGGGAGGATCTTTTGATCCGCCACATCGAGGGCATCTATTTATTTCAAATGAAGCTAAAAAAGTATTACATCTAGATGAAATTTGGTGGCTAGTTACACCTCAGAACCCTTTGAAGATTTCAAAACCTGCAACATACGAAGAAAGATTACAAAATTGTAAACAAATTACAAAAAATTTTCCTATAAAAATATTAGAAGTAGAAAAAAAAATTAAATCTCAATATTCTTATCAAACAATTAAATTTCTTATTCAATATTATAAAAATATTAAATTTTTTTGGTTAATGGGTGCAGACAATTTAGTTAATTTTCACGAATGGGAAAAATGGCAATCAATTTTTCATATTATCTCTATTGTTATTTTCAGAAGACATGGATATAATACAAATGCTTTGAAAAGTGTTGCAGCAAAAAAATTTATTCATCATAAATATATAGCGCAAGACATAGAACATGTTTCAAAAAAAACTCCTGCATGGACTTTGATACAAAATAAAGAAATTAAAATTTCATCATCTGAAATTAGAAATCAAAGAAATAAATTAAGAGGCAAATATTAATAAAATTACTTCATTGACAGAAAATATTGTATCAATACTAAGTGATGCAAAAGCTGAAGATATAAAAGTTATTGATTTATCAAACAAATCATCCGTTGCTGATGCCTTCGTGATTGCTACCTGTAGATCAACTAGACATTCAGATGCTACAGCAGATGAAATGGTAAAAAAATTAAAAAAAGCAGGGATAAAATGTCCGAATCCTGAAGGAAGACCTCAATGTGACTGGATAATTGTTGATGCAGGTGAGATCATTGTTCATTTGTTTCGACAAGAAATTAGAGAATTATACGCTTTAGAAAAATTATGGGAAGTGAGCTTTGATTCTTCACAAACTAAACTAGCTTAAAATATATGTTAATTTCAAAAAATGTATTTTTAAAAGTAATTCTACTGCTCACCCTGATTATACTTCTAGCACCTAAAACATATGGATCTTCTTCAGATGAAGAAAAATATAAATATTTAGATCTATTTGGACAGGTATTCGACAGGGTAAGATCATCCTATGTAGAAGAGGTTACGGATCAAGAGTTAATTGAAAAAGCGATTGATGGAATGTTGTCAGGTTTAGATCCTCATTCTGGTTTTATGAATGAAGAAGTATTTCAAGAAATGCAAATGGATACAGAGGGTAAATTTGGGGGATTAGGTATTGAAATTACCATGGAAGAAGGTTTTGTAAAAGTCATTGCTCCGATTGAAGATACACCAGCATATGAAGCTGGAGTTCTTGCAGGTGATTACATTATTCAAATAGATGAAACACCTGTTTTTGGTCTAACTCTAAATGAAGCCGTTGAATTAATGAGAGGTAAAAAAGGTGAGCCAATAGTAATTACTATTTCGAGAGTAAATACTGAACCCTTTGAGATTGAAATTATTAGAGATTATATAAAAATTAGATCAGTAAAAAGTGAAGTACTTAATAATATTGGATATTTAAGAATAACATCTTTTAACGAACAAACAGAAAGTGGCCTTCTTGATGCAATAAAAAAAATTGAAAAAGAAAACCAAATAAAAGGTTATGTTTTAGACGTACGGTCTAACCCAGGCGGTCTTCTTACTCAAGCAGTTAAGGTAACAGATATATTCTTGGAAAGAGGAGAAATTGTTTCAACAAGAGGTAGAGATAAAAAAGATATTAGAAGATATCGTGCAAAGAAGTCTGATAGAACTAATGGTAAACCACTCGTTGTAATTATTGACGGAGGTTCTGCATCTGCATCTGAAATTGTAGCAGGCGCCCTACAGGATCATAAAAGAGCAATCATTATAGGCACGCAATCTTTTGGTAAAGGATCAGTACAAACAATAATTCCCTTTCAAGTTTCAAATAGCGATAATCTCACTGGTATAAGATTAACTACAGCTAGATATTATACCCCTTCAGGTGAATCAATCCAGGGTAAGGGTATTGTTCCAGATATAATTATTGAGCAAGGAGAATTTGAATCTTTTAATTATAAAAGATTTTCTGAGTCGGATTTAAAAGATTCCCTTGATAAAAATAACGAAGAAGAATTAGAAGATAATGAAGATAATGAATTAAGTGAATTTGAAAAACGTTTAGAGCTTGATTATCAACTTCGTAGAGCCTTTGATCTTGTACAAGGTGTTAGTCTCTTTAATGAAATTCAAGAATAGTAATGCAAAAAAAATATAGAAAATGTGTGGGAATGATGATTCTCAACACAAAAAATCAGGTTTTAGTTGGTAAAAGATTAGATAATCCCAGCGGGTATTGGCAAATGCCCCAAGGCGGTATTGATGAAAATGAAAATCCTGAAGAAGCAGTTTGGAGAGAAATGATGGAAGAAATTGGTACTAATAAAGCGTCCTTAATTGCTTCATCTAAAGAATGGATATCCTATGACATACCAAGTGAAATTTTAAGCACTTTACCCTGGGGAAATGAGTATATAGGTCAAATTCAAAAATGGTTTTTATTTTACTTTAATGGAGATGATAAAGATATAAATGTAGGAACAGAAAATCCTGAATTTAGTGATTGGAAATGGATGAATTACGACGAAATTACTCATAATGCAGTACCATTTAAAAAAAATGTTTATCAGAAAATTCAAAGTGAATTTAAAAAAGTTCTAACAGATGTTTAATGAAAATCCTGAATTAATAATCACAAGCTTAGATAAACAAATATGGGATGAAGAGTTAGAAAACTTTGTTCCTAAAAATATTTTTGATGTTCATACCCATATTTATAAATGGAGTTTTAATAAAGATCCTAAAAAAGATATTGGTGAAAGAAATTTTCAAGGAAAATATTTTAGTGAAGTATCTATGAGATTTGCAGATCAAGTAGATCAATTACTTATGCCTAATAGAGTTGTAAACAGGTTAAGTTTTCCTTTTCCATTCAAATATCCATGTAACTTTGAAGGTTCAAATGAATATATTTTAGAACAAACTAAAACACTTACTGAAAATAAGTGCTTAATTTTAATTAACCCAAATATGGATAAAAATTATATTGAAGGGCTTTTATTAAAAAATAACATTAAAGGCTTTAAACCATATAGATTTTATTCAAAAACAAAGGATACAATTAATTGCAAAATTTTAGATTTTATAACTGAAGAGCAAATAGAAATTGCAGATAAATTTGGACTTATTATTATGATGCATTTAGCAAAAAAGGATGCAATTGCCGATGATGATAATATTAATGACCTAATTTATTTGAGTTATAAATATCCTAACGTTAAATGGATACTTGCTCACTGTGCTAGAAGTTATTCTGCTTGGGCGTTAGAAAAAGGAATTAAGAAAATTAGAGATTTAAAAAATATTTGGTATGATTGTTCTACAGTATGTGAATCTGATTCAATTGACGCTCTATATCAAGGAGTTGGTCTTGAAAAAATAATGTATGGATCTGATGATATGATAGGGAGAATGAGAGGGAAATATATTACTTTTGGGAAAGCTTGGTCTGCAATAAATTCTGATAATCATAATTTAGCTCTAAGTCATTGTGATGATCGAATGACATTTATTAGATACGAACAATTAAGAGCAATGAAAAGAGGAATTCGAAATAGCAAAATAACGGAAAGTGAAAAGCAGGATCTTTTTTATAATAATGCAAAAAATTTAATAGACTCTGTTAATTCTAGAAATTAAATCTTATCATAAAAACTTACAGTTATAGCTTCTAATTTAGCTTTTGCTATCGACAGTAGCTCTTCTGACTCTTTACTTTCCTTACTACCTAATTCTTCAATTTCTCTTTCAATTGAAGACTTGTCTAAAGAATTTAGTTCAACTACACTTTCTGCAAGAACGATACATTTCTCTGGATTAATTTCAGCAAAACCACCTGATACAAAAAATGATTTAACTAAATTTTTATCCTCACTATAAACCATCACTCTACCAGATCTTAATGAGGACATTACTTGACTATGTCCAGGTAAGACACCCAGATCACCATCTTTGCCTGGAACAATAATAGTTCCAACATCATCATTAAAGATGAGGTTTTCTGGAGAAACTAAATCAAAAGAAATTGTTGCCATTATGCAGCTTCAGCTTCTAATTTTTTAGCTTTTTCAATAGCTTCATCAATACCACCTACCATATAAAATGCAGCTTCTGGCATATGATCATATTCACCTTTTACGAGTCCATCAAAACTTTTTATGGTATCTTCAAGATCAACATATTTTCCAGGAGAGCCTGTGAAGACTTCTGCAACAAAAAATGGTTGGCTCAAAAACTTTTCTATTTTTCTAGCTCTTGCAACTGTTAACTTATCTTCTTCTGAAAGCTCATCCATTCCTAGAATAGCTATTATATCTTGAAGACTTTTATATGTTTGTAGAACTCTTTGTACTTCTCTAGCAACTCTATAATGATCATCACCAACAACTTGTGGATCTAAAATTCTAGAAGTAGAGTCTAATGGATCAACTGCTGGATATATTCCTTTTTCAGAGATAGCTCTATTTAGAACTGTTGTTGCATCCAAATGTGAAAAGGATGTTGCAGGTGCAGGATCAGTTAAGTCATCTGCAGGAACATATATTGCCTGTACTGATGTAATAGACCCTTTTTTTGTAGTTGTGATTCGTTCTTGTAAAGCACCCATATCTGTTGCAAGTGTTGGCTGATATCCAACTGCAGATGGGATACGCCCAAGAAGAGCTGACACTTCAGAGCCTGCCTGGGTGAATCTAAATATGTTATCTACAAAAAATAACACATCTTGACCTTCTTCATCTCTAAAGTATTCTGCTTGAGTTAATCCTGAAAGAGCAACTCTAGCTCTTGCTCCTGGTGGTTCATTCATCTGACCATAAACAAGTGCAACTTTTGAATCTTTTCCTTTTAAGTCAATAATTCCTGATTCAATCATTTCGTGGTACAAGTCATTACCCTCACGCGTTCTTTCTCCCACACCAGCAAATACCGAATATCCTCCATGAGCCTTGGCAATGTTGTTAATTAATTCCATAATTAAAACTGTCTTACCAACTCCGGCTCCGCCAAATAATCCGATTTTACCACCTCTTGCATAAGGTGCTAGTAGATCAACCACTTTAATTCCTGTTACCAGAACTTCAGTTTCTGTAGATTGATCAACAAACTCTGGCGCTGGTCTATGAATAGGATAAGATTTACTTGTTCCAATGTCGCCTCTTTCGTCAACTGGCTCTCCTACAACATTCATAATTCTACCTAGAGTTTCCGGGCCTACAGGCATTGAAATAGGGGCACCTGTATCAGTAGCTGTTTGACCTCTAACTAGTCCATCTGTTGTATCCATAGCAATTGTACGAACAGCATTTTCTCCTAAATGCTGAGCAACCTCTAGCATTAATCTTGTTCCGTTGTTGTCAACTTCTAGAGCGTTCATGATTGCAGGAAGTTCACCATCGAACTCTACATCAACAACAGCTCCGAGAACTTGTGATATTTTTCCAGTTAAATTGTTAGCCATATATCCCCCTTTATATTGATTCAGCTCCAGAAATAATCTCTATTAATTCTTTTGTAATGAACGCTTGTCGCGTTCTATTATACTTTAACGTTAAACTATCTATCATTTCACCTGCGTTTCGGGTTGCGTTGTCCATTGCAGCCATTCTTGCTCCCTGCTCCCCTGCATCACTTTCCAAAAGTACTTTAAATATTTGAATAGAAACATTTTTTGGAAGTAAATCCTTTAAAATTGTTTCTTCATCAGGCTCATAATCATAAATTGCATTTGAAGAATTTTCTTTTTCTTCTTCCTTTGCAGAATTTGAAACGTCTAATGGTATTAATTGTTGTTGTGTTACTTCTTGAGAAATAGCTGATTTAAATTTATTAAAAACTAATATGCATTTATCAAATTTACCCTCAAAGTATAATTCTTGAAGCTTATTAGAAATATTTAATGCGGACTCGTAACCAGTACTTGAAACATTTAAGTCGACAAAACTCTCTATAATTTGAGCCTTCATTACTCTATTAAAAAAGTCTCTACTTTTTTTCCCAACTGGCATTAGTTGAACTTTTTTTCCATTACCCTCAAGTGATTTAACTAACTTAAAAGTTTCTCTATTTATGCTGCTGTTAAATCCACCACATAAACCTCTATCAGCACTTACTGGAACTACTATATAATTCTGATCATTGCCAGTGCCTGTTAAGAGTTTAATTATACCTTCCCCAGATGCAGCAGATGATGCAAGAGAGGAAAGCATCTCCTCTAGTCTTGATGAATATGGTCTTGCTGCTTCAGCTTTTTCTTGTGATCTACGTAACTTACTTGCAGCAACCATTTTCATTGCTGATGTAATTTTTTTTGTAGATCCAACTGAATTGATCTGAGTTTTGATATCTTTTAAACTTGGCATAGGTTAGTTACTTGCAAACTTTCCAACCAAATCATCTAAGATTGATTTTAATTTATCATCATTTTCTTTAGATAATTCTTTTTCATTGGCAATTGCATCTAATAAATCACTATGCTTAGTTCTAATCTCATTTAAAACTTCTGCTTCAAACTTGACTACATCGCCTACTGCAACTTTATCAAGATATCCACGCACACCAGCATAAATAGATACAACTTGCTCTGAAACTGTTAGTGGTGAATACTGACCTTGTTTTAAGATTTCAACTAGTCTTGCACCACGATCAAGTAATTGTTTCGTTGAAGCGTCTAGGTCTGATGCAAACTGTGCAAAAGCAGCCATCTCACGATATTGAGCTAATTCAAGTTTTACAGGACCAGCAATTTTTTTCATTGCTTTTGTTTGAGCTGCAGAACCAACACGACTAACGGAAAGACCAACGTTAATCGCAGGACGAATACCAGCAAAAAATAAGTTTGTTTCTAAAAATATTTGTCCATCAGTAATGGAAATAACATTTGTTGGAATATAAGCAGATAAATCTCCTGCTTGAGTTTCAATAATTGGAAGGGCGGTCAAACTTCCACCACCATGTTCATCACTCATTTTGGCAGCTCTTTCTAAAAGACGACTATGAATGTAGAATACATCTCCGGGATATGCCTCACGTCCTGGAGGTCTTCTTAATAATAGAGACATCTGTCTGTAAGCAACAGCTTGCTTTGATAAATCATCATAAACAATTAATGCATGCATACCGTTATCTCTAAAATACTCACCCATTGTACAGCCAGTATAAGCAGATAAAAATTGCAACGGTGCAGGCTCTGATGCAGTTGCAGATACAACAATTGTATATTCAATTGCACCATTATCTTCTAGTGTTTTTACAATCTGCGCAACTGTTGATCTTTTCTGACCAATTGCGACATAGATACAATATAACTTTTCTTTTTCATTATCTGATTGATTTACAGATTTTTGATTTAAGATTGTATCAATAGCAACAGCGGTTTTACCTGTTTGTCTGTCACCAATGATTAATTCACGTTGTCCTCTTCCAACTGGAACAAGGGCATCAAGTGCTTTAATACCTGTCTGCATAGGTTCAGATACACTTTGACGAGGAATAATGCCTGGGGCTTTTAATTCAATTCTTCTCTTTTCAGAAGATTGAATAGGACCTTTACCATCAATAGGATTTCCTAAACCATCAACAACACGTCCTAACAATTCTTTTCCAACAGGAACGTCAACAATTTCTCCTGTACGTTTAACTGTATCACCTTCTTTAATTCCAGTATCATCACCGAAGATTGAAACACCAACGTTATCCATTTCAAGGTTGAGGGCCATACCTTTAATGCCGCCTGGGAATTCTACCATCTCTCCAGCTTGTACTTGATCAAGACCATACACACGTGCAATTCCATCTCCAACACTTAGTACTGTTCCAACCTCAGCAACATCCGCTTTAGTTTCAAAATTAGCTATTTGGTCTTTAATTACAGAAGATATTTCTGCAGCTTTAATTTCCATTATGCCCCCTTCATTGCAATTTTAAGTTTATTAATTTTATTAGCTATAGATGTATCAATCATTTTGGAACCAACCTTAACAATTAAACCGCCAATAATGTCTTCATCAACATCAAAATTTAAAGATAATTTTTCACCTAAAGATTTTTTAAG
>CACBQR010000029.1 GCA_902541435.1 uncultured Alphaproteobacteria bacterium | reverse complement strand
TTTTCTCGAACTTTCAATTTTTTTAAAATTTTTTTGTGAGTCAATAAAACTCTTAAATTGATTTTCTTTTGCTTTTTTACTCAATTCTATTTCATACTTATTAATTTTAAGCTCTTTAAAATCTTTAAGTTTAATTTCAGGCTTTAAATCAAATTTTAAATTTATGGTTATTGGCTTATTTTTTTCATAGTTACTAAGCTCAACTTTAGGAGCTCTAAAAAGAGAAAACTTTTTTTCATCAATTAATTTTTTCGTATTTGTATCAATTACTTTTTGCATTACTTCGTTTAAGACATTATCTTCATATTTTTTTTTAACGATATTAAGTGGTGCTTTCCCTTTTCTAAAACCAGGAATATTTACCGTAGGCAGTATTTGATTTATTTTATTATCTACTTCACTATCAATTTCTTCGTAAGGAATTTCTAATGAGTATTCCTTATAAAGTTTCGTAGATTTTAATTCTTTTGCATTCATAATTAATCACACCTTATGGTAGGCCGGAAAGGACTTGAACCTTCACACCTCGCGGCACTAGAACCTAAATCTAGCGTGTCTACCAATTCCACCACCGGCCCTATTATTATTAGCCTTTTATGTACAATAAATTAAAAAACAATAGAGAAAATTAACTAAATACAAATTGGGGCGAACGATGGGATTCGAACCCACGGCATCAGGCACCACAAGCCTGCGCTCTAACCAACTGAGCTACGTTCGCCATTAAATTAATTAAAAGTTTAATTTTTATATTAAATCGCTATATCAAAAATATGGAAGTTTCAAAAAGAATATTTAACTTAGAAACAGAAACAGCATTCTCTATACTTGCTAAAGCCAATGATCTAGCAGCTAAAGGTAAGGACATTATTAATTTAGGAATAGGACAACCTGATTTTCCTACACCAATAAATATTCAGGAAGCTGCTATAAAGGCAATTAAAGATGGATATCATGGATATACACCATCAAATGGCATACTTGAACTAAGAGAGTCAATTTCAGAATTAGTATTCAATAAATACAAAGCAAAAATTAAACCAGATAATGTTTTAATCACACCAGGTGGTAAACCAGTAATTTTTATTTCTGCATTATTATTAGGCAGTGAAGATAGAGAAATAATTTTTCCAGATCCAGGTTTTCCAATTTACAGATCTATGATCAAATATAGCGGTGCAAAAGCTGTACCATTGCAACTTTCCGAAAGAGATAATTTCGAAATTAATATTCAACAGTTAAAAGAATTAATTTCTGATAAAACAAGTTTGATAATAATAAATAATCCAAACAATCCAACCGGGTCATATATGAATAAGAAAAAAATTACTGATCTTGTTAATTTATTAGAGCAGTACCCAAAAGTATCCATTTTAAGTGATGAAATTTATAGTAATATTATTTTTAATAATGAACAAATGCCATCATTATTAGAATACGAAAGTATAAGAGATAGATTAATAATTCTTGAGGGATGGAGCAAAACATATTGTATGACTGGATGGAGATTAGGCTGGAGTATATGGCCAGAAAATTTAATTGCACATGCTAACAAAATATGTGTAAACTACAATTCCTGTGCTACCTCTATTTCGCAATATGCAGGATTAGAAGCAATTAGAGGTTCTCAGAAAGAAATAACAAAAATAGTTAGTGAATTTAAAAAGAGAAAAGAGTACGTTTTTAAAGAATTGAATAAATTAGAAAAAATTTCTTGTTTTGAACCAGGTGGTGCTTTTTATGCTTTTCCAAATATTTCAAAAACTGGATTGAGCGGAAATAAATTCTCAGAAGTTGCACTTGAAGAAAAGGGTGTTGCATTAGTTCCAGGCTCTAGTTTTGGAGATAATGCTGGTGAATTTGTTAGAATAAGTTTTGCTAATTCTCTAGAAAACATTAAAGAAGCAATTAATAGGTTAGCAACGATATGAAAAAAATAGAAGCAATCATTAAACCATTTAAACTTTCTCAAGTTAAAGAAGCTTTACATGAACTTGGAATATCCGGGATGACATTAGTAGATGTAAAAGGTTTCGGTAGACAAAGAGGATCAACTGGTGGAATTGATCCTAATGATGGGTATGATGATGAATTTTTAGCAAAAATGAAACTTGAAGTAATCGTTGAAGATAATCAAGTAGATGATGTTATTGAGTCAATAAAAACTAGCGCTTATTCTGGAAAAATCGGTGATGGTAAGATTTTTGTATCGAATATTGAGCAGGTGATTAGAATAAGGACTGGTGAAAAAGACAGTGATGCTGTCTAATTTTTCTTTACTTTTATATAAAACCTAGTAATTAACCAATAACCGTTCAACTCTTTTAGAGTCGGAAGTAGGCATTGTGCCGAAGGAACGCATGCAAAAGTTATAAATCGTTCAACCTATTTTATAGGTCGGAAGTAAGCCAAAAGCTGAAGGAACGCGCATCAAAAGCAGATTTCATAACTAGAGCATGATTTAACCGGGTAACGCTGGATGGCATACCCTTTTGTTGAAGTAAGGAGATAGATATGAAATTAAAAAGCTCGACTCCAAAAGATTTAATGTCTGAAATTAAAGATATGGACATTAAAATGGTTGATATGCGCTTTACTGATATACCAGGAACAACTCAACATTTTACAATACCAATTAAATTTTTAGACGAAGATATATTTTCTGATGGACTTGGTTTTGATGGATCTTCAGTAAGAGGTTTCCAAGAAATTCAGGACAGTGATATGATTGTTTTGCCAGATGCAACGACTGCATACATTGATCCATTTTTTTCAGAAAAAACTTTAGCATTACATTGTAATATTAAAGATCCTGTAACTTTGGTTGATTATAGTCGTGATCCAAGAAATATTGCTAAAAAAGCTGAAGCCTATTTAAAATCATCTGGTATCGGAGACACAGCATTTTTTGGTCCAGAAGCAGAATTTTTTGTCTTTAATAATGTTCAGTTTGATTCTGGATCAAACTTTGCATTTCATGAAGTTGATTCTGTCGAAGGTACTTGGAATAGTGGTGCGGATGAAAATCCAAACCTAGGTCATAAACCTAGACATAAGGAAGGATATTTTCCTTTACCACCAGTTGATACACTTCAAGATGTTAGAACTGAAATGGTAATGACAATGCAAGATATTGGTCTAACTGTTGAGGCACATCACCACGAAGTTGCAACAGGTGGACAATGTGAAATTGACTTAGAATTTTCACCACTCTTGAAGATGGCTGATGATATGATGAAATACAAGTACGTAGTTAAAAATGTTGCGAGACAACATGGAATGACTGCTACATTTATGCCTAAACCTTTATTTGAAGATAATGGTTCAGGAATGCACGTTCATCAAAGTGTTTGGAAAGACGGAGATACATTAATGTATAAAGAAGGTAACTATGCTAACCTCAGTGATTTAGCTCTAAACTATATTGGAGGTATTCTTAAGCATGC
The DNA here is from genome assembly GCA_902541435.1 of uncultured Alphaproteobacteria bacterium. GTDB lineage: Bacteria > Pseudomonadota > Alphaproteobacteria > HIMB59 > CACPNW01. The sequence goes on along the minus strand of CACBQR010000029.1, from coordinate 10,143 downwards.
ACCTGCTCTTTTAGCTTTTTGTGCTCCTACTACTAATTCTTATAAAAGATTGGTACCAGGCTTTGAGGCTCCAGTGAACATTGTTTACTCTCAAAGAAATAGAACTGCATCTGTAAGAATTCCTGCTTATTCTCAAAGCCCTAAAGCAAAAAGAATGGAATTTAGATGCCCAGATCCAAGTGCAAACCCATACCTAGCATTTTCAGCTATGTTAATGGCAGGATTAGATGGAATTAAAAATAAAATTAATCCAGGAGATCCAACTGATATAAATCTTTATGCTGCTAGTGAAGAGGTTTTATCTAAAATTCAATCCACGCCTGGATCTTTAGCAGAATCTCTTGAGGCTCTTGAAAAAGATCATGCATTTTTGTTAGAGGGTGATGTATTTACTAAAGATGTAATAGAAACATATATTAGCTATAAAAAAGAGAGTGAAGTTGAACCTATTAATATTAGACCTCATCCACATGAGTTCAAATTATACTACGACGTGTAGAATTACACTTATCTCTATAAAGAAAACCGCCTTAGGGCGGTTTTTTTTATGTTTTTAGAACAACACTTTTGATAAGAAATATTTGTGGCTAAAAAAACTACTTATAATGCCAAGGATATTGAAGTACTTGAAGGTCTTGAACCTGTTCGTAAAAGGCCAGGAATGTATATTGGAAGTACAAACCAAGATGGCCTTCATCATTTAGTTAATGAGGTATTAGATAATAGTATAGATGAAGTTTTAGCAGGTCATGCAACTGATATAAGTTTTCAATATAAAAAAGATGGTTCGATAAAAATAAAAGATAATGGAAGAGGTATTCCTATTGATTTTCATCCAAAATATAAAAAAAAAAGAGCACTTGAAGTAGTTTTAACTACACTTCATGCCGGTGGTAAATTTAACAGCAATGCTTACAAAACCTCTGGTGGATTACACGGGGTTGGGATTTCTGTTGTAAATGCATTAAGCTCTTTATTAAAAGTTCAAGTCTTCAAAGATGGAAAAGTATATCAACAAGATTATTCAAAAGGAAAAGTTAAAACAAAAATAAAAATTGAAAAATGTAGCAAAAAATTAAAAGGTACAGAAATTTCTTTTATCCCAGATGAAAACATATTTGAAGAAACACAATTTGTTCCAAAAAAATTATATAATTTTATAAATATGAAATCAGTATTAGTTGGAGGCACAACCATAAACTTTGAAATTGATAAAGAATTAATTAAAGATAAAACCCCTAACAAAAAAAGTTTTTTTTATAAAAAAGGAATTGAAGATTATTTTGAATTAGAATACGCAAATAACTCTAAATTATTTGAAAAAAATTTTTCATTAAAATCAAAAATTAAAGATAATGAAAATTTTGAAACATTAATTTCATTTAATACAAATGAAAATTCAAGTTTAATGTCATATTGTAACACTATTGAAACACCAGATGGTGGCTCTCATGAAAATGGTATTCGTAATGGAATTTTAAAAGCTATAAAACTTTATGGCCAAAAAAATCAATTCTCAAAAATCGGTAATATCAATCACAGTGATATTTTTGATTACTCTAACGTTATTATTTCAATCTTTATCAATGATCCAAGTTTTGAAGGTCAAACTAAAAAAAGAATAATAATGCCAAATTTACAAAAAGAAATTGAAACAAAAACACAACAAGAATTTTTATTATGGTTAAATGCTAATAAGAAAAATTCAAAAATACTTTTAGATAATTTAATTGAAAGAGCGCTTCAGAGAACTGATTTATCAAAAATTAAAGAGTTAGATAGAAAAAGTATTAAAGAAAGAAATCGTCTTCCAGGTAAATTGGTAGATTGTTCAAGTAAATCTATAAAAGATTCAGAGATTTTTATTGTCGAAGGCGACAGTGCTGGAGGTTCTGCTAAGCAAGCAAGAAATAGAGAATTTCAAGCAATACTTCCTTTAAGAGGGAAAATATTAAATGTTTATAATGTTGGGTTATCCAAAATTGCTGATAACAATGAAATACAAAATCTTATTCAATCATTAGGTTGTGGTATTGGAAAAAACTTTGAAATTTCAAAACTTCGTTATGAGAAAATAATACTAATGACTGATGCTGATGTAGATGGATCACATATTGCAACTCTACTTATTACTTTTTTTTATAAATATATGAAAAGTTTAATTGATGAAAACAAACTATATCTAGCAATGCCTCCTCTATTTAAAATTTATAACAAAAATAAATCTTTTTATGCATATGATGAAAAAGAGAAAGATAAATTAATTGAAAAAGAATTTAAGTCTGACAATTATAACATTACAAGATTTAAAGGTTTGGGTGAAATGCCAGCTGATCAATTGAAAGAGACTACAATGGATCAAAACAAAAGAAATCTAATATTGATAAACTCTGAAAAAGCTAAGAAAGATATGAAGAATACCGAAAGTTTATTCGAAACCTTAATGGGAAAACAAGCAGAGTTACGTTTTAAATTTATTCAAAATAATGCTAACTTCATTAAAAATTTAGACGTCTAATTTATGAAAAAATATTTTTTGGTAATAGATCAAGGAACAACAAGTTCAAGAATTGTACTGTATAATAAAAAATTTGAAATATTCGATATTGTCCAAAAAGAATTTAAACAATATTTTCCCAATGAAGGATGGGTAGAACATAATGCAACAGAAATTTGGGATGATGTTAGAAATTTAATTTCAAAAATATTAAGAAAAAGCTAGAGACCACAAGATTAAAAAAAGTTACTCTTAACGATAAATCATTACAGGATTTTTTAGGAATCCAAAAATATAGATCTAGTGAAATCGAGAAAAAAAATTTAGTTGGTGTAACTAATGGTTTGGCATGGACAGAAGTTGGAGGAGAAATATTATCTGTAGAAGTTATTCTATCAATTGGTAAAGGAAAATTGACAATTACTGGTAAATTAGGTGAAGTTATGAAAGAATCAATTCAAGCTGCAGCCTCTTATGTTAAGTCAAAATCAGTTACTTTAGGAATAATTCCAAAAGACTTTGAGAGTTATGATATTCATATTCATGTGCCAGAAGGAGCTACCCCTAAGGATGGACCAAGTGCAGGTATAGCCATATTTAATTCATTAGTATCATCATTGACAAATAATAAAATTAAAAGAGATGTCGCAATGACTGGAGAAATTACACTGAGAGGTCGTGTGCTTCCAATTGGAGGTTTAAAAGAATTGATAGAAAAAAAAGTAAAAGAAGGAGATAAAATTGAATTAAACATCAACTTATCAAAAATTCTTAAAGATGATAAATTTAAAAAAACAACTTTTCATTTTGAAATAATTTCAATTGAAGAAAGAATTAAATTTGAACTTACAAAAGAGTTTTTAGATAAAAATGGCTTTAAAACAGAAAAAGAACTTAAAGAGTTTTTATTGAATAATATGAAAATTCAATATGAGCAAGGAATAAAACAAATAGAAAAAAAAGAATTGATGGATCTTCTAGATAATAATTATAAATTTGAATTACCTGATGGAGTTTTAGAAGATGACTTTAATCAAATATGGAATCGCTTAGAGCAAGCTAAAAAAGAAGGTAGTTTAGATGAGGATGATAAGCTACTAAATGATGACGATCTTAAAAAAAGATATAAAAAAATTTCAGAAAGAAGGGTTAAGCTTGGTTTATTAATGCAACATATAGCTTCAGAAGAAAAAGTTGCTGTATCTGAAGAAGAAATTAACAAAGGCATATTGGAATACACTAGACAATACCCTGGTCAAGAAAAGCAGATTATGGAATATTTTGAAAAAAATCCATCATCACTGGATACGATTCGAGCACCTCTTATTGAACAAAAAGTAATTGATTCTATCATTTCCAAATCGAAAACAAATGTTATAAAATTAAACGAAGATGAGTATAAAAAACTTGAACTTAAAACATTTGATATTAAGGATGTAAAAAAATGACAGATCCAATAGATAATATTACCAATAATCTAATTCCAATGGTTGTTGAACAATCTTCAAGAGGTGAAAGATCTTATGATATCTATTCAAGATTGTTAAAAGAAAGAATAATTTTTCTAACTGGACCCATTGATGATAATGTTGCAAGTCTAATATGTGCTCAAATATTGTTTCTAGAGTCTGAAAATCCTAAAAAGGAAATTTCTTTTTATATAAATTCACCAGGAGGTATTGTTTGGTCCGGATTGGCTATTTACGATACAATGCAATATGTTTCTTCAAAAATTATGACCATCTGTATTGGCCAAGCTGCTTCTGCCGGCTCTCTTCTTTTGACAGCTGGAGAAAAAGGCATGAGATTCTCACTACCAAATTCTCGAATTATGGTTCATCAACCAAGTGGAGGTTATCAAGGTCAGGTAACTGATATTGAAATTCAAACTAATGAAATAAAGAGAGCAAAGTTAAAATTAAATGAAATCTACTCAAAACATACAGGTAAAAAAATATCAGAAATATCAAGTATCATGGAAAGAGACAAATATTTCTCAGCCGATGAAGCAATTAAATTTGGTCTTATAGACAAAATTGTAAAGGATAGGAAATAATGAATAAAAAAAATGATAAAGATTCATTATTTTGCTCTTTTTGTGGCAAAAATCAAAAAGAAGTTAAAAAATTAATAGCTGGTCCAACTGTTTTCGTTTGTGATGAATGTGTAGAGCTATGCATGGATATTATTAAAGAAGATAATAAGAATAATAAATTTAAAATTAAAAAAGATATACCCAAACCATCAGAGATAAATAAGTTTTTAAATGACTATGTAATAGGTCAAAAAGAATCAAAAAAAATACTATCAGTAGCAGTTTATAATCATTACAAAAGATTATCATCTAATATTGAAAATGATAATATTGAAATTTCAAAATCAAATATTCTTTTAGTTGGTCCTACTGGTACTGGCAAAACATTATTAGCTCAGACTTTAGCAAAAATATTAGATGTTCCTTTTACAGTTGCTGATGCAACGAGTCTAACCGAAGCAGGGTATGTTGGGGAGGATGTAGAAAATATAATACTCAAATTATTGCAAGCATCTGATTATAATGTTGAGCGTGCCCAAAAAGGAATAGTTTATATCGATGAAATTGACAAAATTGGAAGAAAAAGTGACAATCCCTCTATAACAAGAGATGTCTCTGGAGAGGGTGTTCAACAAGCCTTGCTAAAAATAATGGAAGGAACAATAGCTAGCGTTCCACCACAAGGTGGAAGGAAACATCCTCAGCAAGAATTTTTACAAGTTGATACCTCCAACATACTATTTATATGTGGAGGGGCATTTTCAGGTTTAGAGGAAATTATAAATTATCGTTTAAAAGGAACCGCTATAGGTTTTAACTCAAAATTAGACTTAGAGCCTAAAAAAACTATAGGAGCATCACTTAAAAAATTAGAGAACCAAGATTTATTAAAATTTGGAATGATACCAGAATTTATTGGAAGGCTACCAGTAATAACAACACTTAATGAATTGGATGAAGATATGCTAATTAGAATAATGACTCAGCCAAAAAACGCTATTGTAAAACAATTTGAATCTTTAATGAAAATGGATGGTGTTAAATTAGAAATTAAGGAAGATGCTTTGCAAGAAATTGCAAAGTTAGCTGTTTCACAAAATACTGGAGCTAGAGGTTTAAGATCTATAATTGAAGACTCATTGATGGATCTAATGTATAAAGTTCCAGATCAAAAAGATTTATATAAAGTAGTAATTAATAAAGATGTAATTTCAAAAAAATCTGATCCTATTTTAATATATTCGAATAAAGAGAACAATCAAAAATTAATGTCTAATAACTCTTGAATTTAATTAATAAGTAGACATTTATATATTATGGATAAAAAACTAATTCCTGTTCTTCCTTTAAGAGACATAGTTGTATTCCCAAATATGGTAGCACCCCTTTTTGTTGGCAGAGAACAATCAGTTAATGCCCTTAACTATGTAATGACTGGAGATAAAAAAATCTTTTTACTTTCTCAAAAAAATTCAAAAGTTGATATCCCCGATAAACAAAATCTTTATTCTTTTGGTACTGTTGCAAAAATAATACAATTATTAAAACTACCTGATGGTACACTTAAAGTTTTAGTTGAAGGTATTGAGAGAGCAAAAGTAAATAAAATAAATTTGAATAAAGATTTTATTACTGCATCCATTTCAGTAATAAATCAAAAAACAAAAAAAACTTCAAATATAAAAGCTTTGCAAAAACTAATTATAGAGCAGTTTATCGAGTTTCAAAAAATAAATAAAAAAGTTTCTCAGGATGTAATTAATAATGTCAAGACTATAAATGATCCTAATAAAATTGTTGATATAATTGTGTCTAATATTTCAATTTCTCTATTTCAAAAACAAGAAATATTAGAAATTATAAACACTGAAGAAAGACTTAACAAAATTTATGGGTATTTAGTATCTGAAATTGATTCTTTTCAAGTTGAGAAAAAAATAAAAGGTCGCGTTAAAAGACAAATGGAGAAAACTCAGAAAGAATATTACTTAAACGAACAAATGAAAGCAATTCAAAAAGAGTTAGGGGAAAACGAAGATTTGGATGAAATAGCTGAGCTTGAGAAAAGATTAAATAAATATAATTTATCCAAAGAAGCTAAAGAAAAATGTACTGCAGAAATTAAAAAATTAAAAAATATGAGCCCTATGTCTGCTGAGGCAACTGTAATTAGAAATTATTTAGATTGGGTAATTTCTATACCCTGGAATAATCCTGATCAAATTTCCCAAAATATTACTAAGGCATCAACAATTTTAGAGAACGATCATCATGGTTTGGAAAAAGTTAAAGAAAGAATTCTTGAGTACCTAGCAGTTCAAAAAAGAATTAATAAACTAAAAGGTCCTATCTTATGTTTGGTCGGCCCACCTGGTGTAGGAAAAACATCCCTTGGTAAATCTATTGCAAATGCTACTGGAAGAAGTTTCGTAAGAATGTCTCTAGGGGGAGTAAGAGATGAAGCTGAAATTAGAGGCCATAGAAAAACATATATTGGATCAATGCCTGGACGCTTTATTCAAGCTATGAAAAAATCAAAATCATCTAACCCTCTGATTCTATTAGATGAAATTGATAAACTTGGTTCTGATTGGAGGGGTGATCCATCTTCAGCACTTTTAGAAGTACTTGATCCTGAACAAAATAGTAAATTTAATGATCATTACTTAGAACTTGACTATGATCTATCCGATGTAATGTTTGTATGTACAGCTAACACACTTAACATACCTCCAGCCCTTCTTGATAGAATGGAAGTTATAAGAATACCTGGTTATACAGAAAAAGAAAAAAATCAAATCGCTAAAAGATATCTAGTTCCAAAACAAATAAAAAATCATGGAATAAAAAAATCAGAGATTACATTTAATTATAAAGTTATAAATTCAATAATTAGAAATTATACTAAAGAAGCGGGGGTAAGAAGCCTCGAAAAAGAAATTTCAAAAGTTTGTAGAAAGACTGTAAAAAAGCTAGAGACCACAAGATTAAAAAAAGTTACTCTTAACGATAAATCATTACAGGATTTTTTAGGAATCCAAAAATATAGATCTAGTGAAATCGAGAAAAAAAATTTAGTTGGTGTAACTAATGGTTTGGCATGGACAGAAGTTGGAGGAGAAATATTATCTGTAGATGTTATTCTATCAATTGGTAAAGGAAAATTGACAATTACTGGTAAATTAGGTGAAGTTATGAAAGAATCAATTCAAGCTGCAGCCTCTTATGTTAAGTCAAAATCAGTAACTTTAGGAATAAATCCAAAAGACTTTGAGAGTTATGATATTCATATTCATGTGCCAGAAGGAGCTACCCCTAAGGATGGACCAAGTGCAGGTATAGCCATATTTAATTCATTAGTATCATCATTGACAAATAATAAAATTAAAAGAGATGTCGCAATGACTGGAGAAATTACACTGAGAGGTCGTGTGCTTCCAATTGGAGGTTTAAAAGAAAAGATCTATGCAGCTAGTAGAGCTGGCATAAAAAAAGTTCTAATTCCGCAAGAAAACTTTAGAGAGGTTTCTGAATTTGATAAAGAAGTTATGAAAGGGATTAAAATTATCCCTGTTTCTGACGCCTTTTCAATTTTAGAACACACCTTAACAAAATCAATAATTCCATTAAATTTAAGCGAATCTCAATTAAAAAATAATCAAAATACAACAAGTACTCACTAAATTTTTTTTTAAAATAACCTAAATATTTAGCCATTTTTATGTTAAATTCCTGATTTTCTGGGAAAATTTTTATAATAATATTGACTTGTTGGGAAAACAGACAATTATTATAAAAATTTAATAAAGGAGATTAAAAGTGAACAAAAATGATCTTATCGCATCTGTAGCATCTTCCGCTGGACTATCAAAATCCGACGCAACTAGAGCAATTGAAAGCTTTCTAGATGCAATAACTAATTCTTTAAAAAGAGATGAAAAGGTTAGTATAGTAGGTTTTGGTAACTTTAGTGTGAGCCATAGAAAAGCAACTACTGGTAGAAATCCTAGAACAGGTGAGTCAATTCAAATACCAGCATCAAAAAGACCTAAATTTACTGTAGGAAAAGCTCTAAAAGACTCAGTAAACAATTAATTATCTTTTTTACTTGCACCGGCTGTTAAATAAATTTAACAGCCGCTTTTATTTGGGTGTTTAGCTCAGTTGGTAGAGCATCTCGTTTACACCGAGAGGGTCGGGAGTTCAAGTCTCTCAACACCCACCATGCGCGGGAGTAGTTCAGCTGGTTAGAACGCTGCCCTGTCACGGCAGAGGCCGCGGGTTCGAATCCCGTCTCTCGCGCCAGTTATTTCAGTGTTTTTTGTGTACTAAAGTCGCAACTAGACACGTTGTTATTGTTGAATAAATCGTTAAATACATTACTAAATTATTTGTGAGATTATAGTGTCTGAGTTTCTATTTGAATATTTGCCTATTTTAATTTTTATTTTTATTGCTTTAGCATTAGCTATTGGAATGACATTATTATCTTTTGTAGTGGGAGACTCCCAACCTGATCAAGAAAAATTATCAGCTTACGAATGTGGTTTTGAAGCTTTTGACGATGCTCGCGGAAGATTTGATGTAAGATTTTATTTAGTAGCAATTCTTTTTATAATTTTTGATTTAGAAGTTGCCTTCTTATTTCCATGGGCAATAACCTTAGGTAAAATTGGCTTATTTGGTTTTTGGTCTATGATGATATTTTTAACAGTTTTGACAATTGGATTCATTTATGAGTGGAAAAAAGGAGCATTAGAATGGGAGTAGATGAAGCTAAAAAATATGTTGATGATACTCTAAGTACAGAACTATCTTCTAAAGGATTTTTAGTTGCCAGTTATGATAAAATTCTTACCTGGGCTAGAACTGGTTCCCTATGGCCAATGACATTTGGATTAGCATGTTGTGGAGTAGAAATGATACATTCTTACATGGCAAGATATGACCTAGATCGTTATGGAGTAATACCAAGAGGCAGTCCAAGACAATCTGATGTAATGATTGTTGCGGGCACTCTAACAAATAAAATGGCTCCTGCTTTAAGAAAAGTTTATGATCAGATGCCAGAACCTCGATGGGTTATATCAATGGGTTCTTGTGCAAATGGAGGAGGATATTATCATTATTCATATTCAGTAGTTAGAGGATGTGATCGAATTGTACCCGTTGATGTTTACGTACCGGGATGTCCTCCAACAGCAGAAGCATTGGTTTATGGTATATTGCAATTACAGAAAAAAATTAGAAGAGAAAATAAATTTAAAAGATAATTTTATATGATTAAAATTTTTACTAAAATGGATGGCATAAATAATGTTTTAGAGAAGAATAATTTGTTAGAAATAGAATTTGAAAAAAATAACATTATAAAAATTTTTAACGATTTAAAAGATAACACCGAGCTTAATTTCAATCAATTATTAGATATTACAGCTGTTGACTATCCTTCAAGAGAATTTAGATTTGATTTGATTTATATTTTACAAAGTTTAACAAAAAATAAAAAAATTATTCTTAAAACTTTTATTAAAGAAAACGAAAGCATTGAAACAATAACGAATATTCACAAATCTGCGGATTGGTATGAAAGAGAATGTTATGATCTATT
>CACBQR010000028.1 GCA_902541435.1 uncultured Alphaproteobacteria bacterium | reverse complement strand
ATCAATTTACTGTAACTTATATTTTTTTCTTTTGGCTTAAATCTGTATTGCCTAAAATTTTTTTTATTTTTAAGGAATTTGTCTATTTGATCTTCAGTTTCACTTTTTAAAAAAGAACAAACCATGTATAGAATCATGCCGTCATTATTTAATATTTCTGATGCTTTTTGTAACATTTCTTCTTGTATTTTTTGTAATCCTAAAATGTCAGGACCTTTATTTCTAAATAAAATTTCTGGATTTCTTCTTATTGTTCCTATTGCCGAACAAGGTGAATCAATTATTATAAAATCATATTTTTTACTATTACTTAATTTTGTAAAATCTTTATTTAAAATTGGAGGATCAAACTGTAACCTTTTTAAATTTGATTTAAGAATTTCAATTCTATTTCTACTAATATCATTCAAAACTATTTTAATTTTTTTAGACAAAATTTGGAATGATTTACCCCCAGGAGCAGAACATGCATCAAGAAAAGACCCATCTTTAAATTCTTCAGGAAGATTTAGTAATGGAAAAAATGATGAAAAGTCTTGAACCCACCAATGTCCATTCAAAAAAGATTTATAATTTCTAAAATCTTTCTTTTCTTGAATAAAACCAGAAAAATCTGATGTCTTAATTATAGAATCTTCAAATTTATTTAACTTATCCTTATCCTTGAATACTACGTGGAGATCAGGCTCTTTAATAAAGTTTTTTAAAAAAGAATCTTTTTCAGAATCCTGAAGTAATTGTGTTTCTGATTTAAACCAGTTAGGTAATTCACTATAATCTATTTTAATTTTTTTTAATTTTTCTTTATCATTCGATATTCGTTTCAGAGTAGCATTAATGAAGCCAGGATATATTCTTAATTTTTTTGAAATTTCTACTGAGCAATTAATAACAGCATATTCTTTAAAGTTTAAAAAAACAATTTGAGTAACTGCACTTTGTAGTAAAATTCTTTCGTGAAATCTTAATTTATTTTTTGTATACTGATTTATAATTTTTGATGTATGTATACTAAGCCTCATAGTAGTTAAAGTAACGTTATTCAAAAAAGAAATATCTTTTTTGTTATGCTTACTTATTTTTTCTTTTATTTGCTTGCTTTGTAAATTTTTTTTTGATTTATATATTAAACACAAGATATTATGAATATCTAACCTAACGCTTTCACCCTGTATCATATTTGTCAAAATATATTATTTAGATAAATTAATTATATTAAAAAGATTAAAAATAAAATATATTGAGATATGCGCGGTAATCTTGAAACAATTGTTGGTGCCATGTTTGCTGGAAAAACTAGTGAATTGTTGAAAAGAATTCTCTGGGCAAAACATCAAAATAAAAAAATCATTGTTATAAAGCCAAGTATAGATGATAGGTATTCAAATGAAAAAATTATAACCCACAATGACTTAAGTCATGAATGTTTTGCTATGGTCAACTGGGATTCAACTCTCAAAAAATTTAAGTTTGAAAAAAATTTGGTCGATATAGTTTTTTTAGATGAAATTCAATTTATGGATACAAATGATACACTTAGTAATGTTGAAATCATTTTAAATAGAGGAATAGATGTTGTATGCGCAGGTCTTGATCAAGACTCAAGAGGCAAACCTTGGGAAACATCTTCAATGCTATTAGGTCTGTCAGATAAAATTTTAAAAATTTATGGTTTTTGTAATGTTTGTGGTCTCGAAGCAACAAAAACTTTTAGAAAAACAGAAGGTGGTGAAAGGACACAAGTCGGTGCCGCCAATATTTATGAACCTAGATGCTTAAAGCATTGGGAGCCAAGATAAAAAATTACTTGTTCTTTCTTTCTTCTATTAAATTGTTTACTACAGATGGATCAGCTAAAGTTGAAGTATCTCCTAAATTTTCAAAATCATTTGAAGCAATTTTTCTTAAAATCCTTCTCATAATTTTACCTGATCTAGTTTTGGGTAAACCAGGTGAAATATGAATAAAGTCAGGTGTAGCAATTGGACCAATTCTTTCTCTAATAGTTTTTTTCAAGTCTAAAACTAATTCTTCTGAAGATTCTACACCTACTTTAAGAGACACATAACAATATAAACCATTTCCTTTTACATCGTGTGGGTATCCAACGACTGCTGCTTCAGATACATCTTTATGTGATACAAAAGCACTTTCTATTTCAGCAGTACCAAGGTTATGACCCGATACAATAATCACGTCATCTACCCTGCCTGTAATCCAATAATAACCATCTTTATCCCTTTTACATCCATCGCCTGTAAAATATTTACCATCAAATTGGGAAAAATATGTATCAATAAATCTATTATGATCACCGTAAACGGTTCGCATCTGACCAGGCCATGATCTTTTCATACAAAGCATACCTTCACACTCTCCTTCTAACTCTTTACCATCTTTATCAACAATACAAGGCTCAATTCCAAAAAAGGGTTTTGAGGCAGACCCAGGTTTTAATTTTATAGCACCAGTTTGTGGAGATATTAATATCCCTCCTGTTTCAGTTTGCCACCATGTATCAACAATTGGACATTTTGAATTTCCTGGTATTTCAAAATACCATTTCCATGCCTCTGGGTTTATAGGCTCACCAACTGTTCCTAAAAGTTTTAATGATGATCTACTAGTTTTAGTTACATACTTATCGCCTTCACGCATTAATGCTCTAATAGCTGTTGGTGCTGTATAAAATATATTTACTTCATGTTTATCGACTATTTCCCAAAACCTTGAGAAGTCAGGATAATTTGGAACACCCTCAAACATTAGAGTTGTAGCACCGTTAGCAAGTGGTCCATAAATAATATAACTGTGGCCGGTAATCCAACCTATGTCTGCTGTACACCAATATATATCTCCAGCATTATAATTAAAAATATATTCATGGGTCATTGAGGCATAAACTATATACCCGCCCGATGTATGCATAACACCTTTTGGTTTTCCTGTTGACCCTGATGTATATAAGATGAATAGAGGGTCTTCAGCATTTAAAACTTCTGGTTCACAAATGCTATCAACTTCTTTTATAAGATCATCATAAAATAAATCCCTATCTTTTTTTAATTTTATATCTTTATTAGTTCTTTTAACAACTAAGCATTTTTTTACATCAGGACATGTTTCTAGTGCTTTATCCGTTGTTAATTTTAAAGGAATAGTTTTTCCACCTCTAATTCCTTCATCTGCTGTTACTATATATTCTGATTTGCAATCTTTAATTCTACCAGCTATAGACTCAGCAGAGAAGCCCCCAAATATGATAGAGTGTACAGCCCCAATTCTTGCACAAGCTAACATGATATAAGCTAGCTCAGGTATCATTGTTAAGTATATTGTTACTCTATCACCTTTTTTTACACCAATTTTTTTAAGTACATTTGCTGCTTTTGATACATTTATTAAAAGGTCTCTGTAGGTTATTTTCTTTGTTTCATTTGGATCATCGCCTTCCCAAATTATAGCAACTTTATCAGGATTATTTTCAGCATGCCTATCTATACAATTATAAGAGACATTAAGATTACCATCTTCAAACCATTTAATACTAACATTATCTTTAGAATATTTAATATCTTTGATTTTTGTAAATTTTTTAATCCAATCAACTCTTTGTGCTTGGTCTGCCCAAAATTCATCATTGTTTTGAAGGGAATAATCATACATCGAAGAATATTTTTCTTCATTAACTTTTGCATGTTCAAGCCATTCTTTTTTAATTTCCATAATAAGAGAGTAATTCTAATTTATTTAAATATCAACAAGTAATTATTTTTTAAAGCTAATTTGACATTTTAAGTATTATATCCCATTCATTCTTTTTTAAAGGCATTACGGAGAGTCTACTTTGTTTAACAAGAGCAATATTTTGTAACTTACTATTTTCTTTTATCTGATCGAGAGAAACTGGTTTTTTTAGTTTTTTTGTTGGTTTAACATCAACCACAACAAAACGTCCTGTTTTGTCAGTAGGATCTGGATAATATTCTTTAACTACTTTAACAATACCAACAATATTTCTTTCTGAAACTGAGTGATAAAAAAAACATAAATCATTTTTTTTCATCTCTTTCAAATTATTTCTAGCTTGATAATTTCGGACCCCATCCCACATGGATGGACCTTCCTTGACTTGATTATCCCATGACCATGCATCAGACTCAGATTTTAACAGCCAGTATTTCATTTTAATATTTTTTAGTCAAAATTTTTTCAAGATTAATTTTATAATACACTTCTTACTCCTAATCTAGGCATTGGTTTAAAAAATAAATCATTTCTATCTTTTTTATAAAATTTCATACATGCCCATGCAATCATTGCAGCATTATCAATCATCATTTCCTTTAATGGATAGTATATCTCAATATTTTTATTAATAAAAAAATTTTCTAATTTTTTTTTTATATACTTATTATTAGATACACCCCCTACAACTGAAAGTGATTTAACATTTACTTTATGTAATTTTAGTCTTTCTAATCCTCTTTCAAGTTTTGCTATTAGTAAATCTGAAATATTTTTCTGAAAGGATGCAGATAAATCTTGAATAAACTTTTTATCAATTTTATTTTTTTTTGTTAAAAGATTTATATGTGTTTTAATCCCAGAAAAAGAAAAGTTGAAATTTTTTTCTTTTACTAAAGGTTTGGGTAAAATAAATCTATTTTCATCTCCTTTCACTGCTTCCCTTTCAATCTCAGCACCACCCGGATATGATAATCCTATTAATTTTGCAGTTTTATCAAAAGCCTCTCCAATTGCGTCATCAATACTCTGCCCTAATAGTTCAATGTTGCGCTCATCCTTCATAAGGTATACTTGAGTATGCCCTCCTGTTAAAAGCAAGACTACACTTGGGAATTTAATATCATTATTAAAACTTGTCGAAAGGATATGGCCTTCAAGATGATTGATTGGAATGAATGGTTTTTGAAAAGAAATCGCTAATGATTTTGTAAAAGTTGATCCAACTAATAAACTTCCTATAAGCCCTGGCCCGCAAGTAGCTGAAAATACATCTATTTCATTTGGATCTATATTTTTTCTAGAAAACAATTCGTTTGTCATAATTTGAATTTTTTCTAAATGTGACCTGGATGCTAACTCTGGAACAACACCTCCATATATTTTATGAATTTCCTGAGAAAAAGTAATATGCTCTACAATAGAACTGTTTTCCATTATACATACTGATGTTTCGTCGCACGAAGTTTCTGCAGCAAATATAAGCATATTTTTTTGGTATAGTATTTTACACTGTTAAACAACAAACTAATAATGCTAAAAAAGAAGTATGAAAAAAGTTTTTGATAGTCTTTATATTTTTTCTAAATTTTCATTAAGTTTTATTCTTTTATTATGTGTTTTTTTCTTAATTTATCTTCTCTATTCAAATTATCAAAATGAAGATGAAGTATCCAAACTGCAGATTGAAATAGAAAATGAACTTAGGGAAAATATTAATGAAAATTCTCAATTTATAAAAAATATTTCAAAAGAAATATTAGAAACAAAAACAGCTTTAACAAATATAGAAAAACTAATTAAAGAAAATTCAAATAAAGAATCTAAAGTTGATTTGACGTCAATCAATGAAAGTATAGAATTATTAAATAAGAATTTCAACTCTCTAAATTATGAAATTTCTTCTATAAAAAATAAAAATATTGAAGATCGGTCTATTAATAATCCTGAACTAGTAAATCAATCCATCAATGAAGTTATTGAATTAATAAAAATTAAATACGAAAACAACTTGGATTTTGATAGAGAACTCATATATCTTGAAACAATTTTAGAAAAAAATAAAAACCCTATTTTAGAAAAATTATCAATTCTAAAAAGAGATAAATACAAAGGTCATTTATTTTTAGAAGATCAATTTAATGAGGAAGTTAATTTATATTTGAAAAATATTGTGAATGAAAACAATAGTTTATTTAACAAAATTTTTTTACCTTACATAAGCCTTTCACCATCTTCAGAAAATAATATTTCTGATGAAAAAATTTTAATATTAGAGGAAACTAAATTTTTTATTAAAAATAAAAACATAATTAAGGCTTATGTCAGTATAAGTAAGATAGAAAATCATAAAGTCTTTTTTAAAGTATCTTTTAATGAAATGAAAAACTATAATAATTTTATAACAGAAATATCAAAATTAAATAATGTATAGATTTTCAATTTTTGTATTTCAGTTTTTGTTATTAATCATTGCGCTCACTTTTATTTTTACCAATCCATTTATTATATCCTTAGATTTAGGAAATTTAAAATATTCTTTTTCTTCAAATTTATTTTCAGTTGTTTTTATATCTTTTATTTTCTTATTATATTTGATTTTTTATTTATTTTTTCGATCAAGACTTTTACTTGGTAAATATTTCCTAAAAAATAAATATAATAAAATTGAAAAAGGTTACTTACACTTTGTCGATGCAATGATAGCTATTGCAAACAAAGATAATAAGACTGCATTAAAATCACATAAAAAAATGGTTAGTTTTCTTAAAGATGATCCATCATTATCTCTTTTGTTAAAGTCTGAAGTTTTAAAGATTGAAAAAAAATTTCCAGAATTAAATAATGTCTATGAAGATATGATTAAATCAAAAAAGACCGAAACACTAGGTTATAGAGGTTTAATGGAACAAAATTTAAGAGATCAAGATTATCATCACGCTTTTTTATATGGAGAAAAACTATTTTCAATAAATCCAAATATTGAAAAACTTTACGACACACTAATATTTATTGCTGCAAAAACAAAAAACTGGAATCAAATAATTTCATTATCAGATAAAGCTTTTGCAAATAAACTCATAAGTAAAAATGATTTAAATGAAAATAAATCTATAGGTTTTTATGAAATAGCTAAAATAAGATTTGATAGTGATATTAAAGATGCTCTTAAAAATATTTTGAAGGCTTTAGAATTGAAAAAAAACTTTGTTCCATATATAAAGCTTCATTTGGAAATTATTGTTAATTTAAACGATAAAAAAAACCTTAAAAAATTAATTAAGAAATATTGGAGTTTAAATCCAAGTTCTCTTCTTCGTTCTATCATAACAAAAATACTTAATGATAACGATTTAACTGAAATAAAATTCATAAATGAAATAATTAATAATAATGCTGCTGAAGAGGAATCTAAAAAACTTTTAATTTATTTTGCTATAAAAAATTTAAAATGGGATATTGCTAGAGAGAATATTATTGGAATGATCGGTTCTAGTCCTTCTAAGGATATATGTTATTTTATGTCTGATATAGAACTCGGAGAAAATAATGATAAGCAAAAAAGTGATGCTTGGATAATGAGAGCTGAAAATGCTAAATTAGAAAATAGTTGGATATGTAGAATTACAAATCAATCACAAGAAGAATGGAGTTCTTTATCTGAATCTGGTAATTATAATTCTCTTGTTTGGTCCTCCCCAATGATGATAAGACAAAATATCAATTAATATGAAATTAAATTTTTTTATAGGATATGATTCTAAAGAGGATATTGCTTATAGAGTTTGTAAGTATTCACTTTTAAAACGAACTAATGCTGATGTAAATGTTGTGTCTTTAAAACTTGATGAGCTTATCGCTAAAAACTTATATACTAGAAGTATTGATCCTTTGGCATCTACACAATTTACTTACTCTAGATTTTTAGTTCCAAAACTTGCAAATTATCAAGGTTGGGCAGTCTTTTGCGATTGCGATTTTATCTTTTTAGGTGATGTATCCAACTTATTTAAAAATCTGGATGAAAATAAAGCCGTTTATTGTGTCAAACATGATTATACACCAAAAGAGAAACATAAAATGGATGGTCAAAAACAAACAATATATCCAAGAAAAAATTGGTCTAGTTTTATTTTATATAACTGCTCTCATTCTAGTACAAAAAAACTAACTGTTGAGAAAGTTAATAATGAAACAGGTGCATATCTTCATCAATTTAAATGGTGTGAGGATAATGAAATTGGAGCTTTAGATGAAAGATGGAATTGGTTAGAGGGATGGACTTCAGGGCATAATAAAGAGAAACCTTATGCAGTTCATTATACTAGAGGAGGACCATGGTTTTCAGAGTGGCAAGATGTTGAATTTGCGAGGGAATGGCTTAAAGAAAGAGATGAATATCTTTCTAATAAATTTAAATCATAGATTTAAATAATTTTCTAAATTTATAGATCCTTTTAGAAAGCTCTCTCTTTCAATTAATTCTACAGAATTATACCAAGGTGTTTTATTATTTTTCTGATTCCAATAATGAAAAAGAGCATAGTTATCTGGTTTTATTAGTAATGTTTTGACTCCTAGAGAACCTGCTAGGTGAGCAGTACTGTTACTAACCGTTATAAAGATATCTAGTGATTTTAAAAGTGAAGCTATGCCTTCAAAATCATTATAAAGATCTAGTTCTTCTATATTGAGAATTTCATTTTTTTTATTTTTGAAATTATTAATTTCATCTGCAACATCTCCATATTGTAAATTAAAAACATTACAATTAGGAAGCTTAAAAAAATCTTTGAAGTCATTTAAATGTAATGATTTGTCAGATGCATATCTATTATTAAAGCTTTTCCAAGAAAGCCCAATATTATATTTTTTCTTATATTTTAATAATTCGTTTTGAGTCTTCTTATATCTTTCCTCATCTACTTTTATGAATGGTTCAGTAATAAAATTTGATAAATTTTTTCGATAATACTTGCCTAGGCTACCAGCATATAAAACATAATCAATTTTTTCTAATTTGTAGTCTTCACTTGAAATATTTCCAAGTTCAACAAATCTATCACTATATTCTGAAAAAGATCTCTTAAATAGACTTAATAATCTCGGATCACATTCAATAGTAACATTTTCTATATTTTTAAGAAGATCGCCATACATAGAGGCATATAAAATTTCATCTCCTACTCCTTGTTCTCTTATAATTAAAAATTTATTTTTTGATTTGTTTATTATTTTTTTTCTAAATAATTTTTTGTTTAACTTCTCTATATTTTCATTTTTTTTTATAAAGTCATTCAAGCTTAGTCTTCCATCAAAATAATTCCAACCATTTTCATAATCATGATCTTTCAGATAAATAAATGACAAAGTTTTTTGTAAATCACCATCACTTGGTTTTAATTTTAATGCTTTAAAACTATTTTCTTTTGCATCATCATGTCTATTTAAATCAAAATAAGTTTTTGATAAATTATTATAAATATATGAATTGTTAGGATTGAGTGAAATTGATTTTTTATAGTATTTAATAGCTTTATTACTTTTACCTTCTTCTCTATAAAATCCTGCTATATTATTTATAACTTGAAAGGATAGCCCGTCTATTTTTAATGCATCTAAAAAATACTTTTCTGCTTTTTTTGTATCACGTTTTTCATGATAAATTCTTCCTAATGAATTTAGTGCAGACAAGTTTTTAGAATCAATATTTAAAATATCATCAAAGATTTTGATAGCTTTTTTGAAATTGCCTTCTGAAAAAAAACATTGACCTAAAATGTTCAAGCAGGCTATATCTTTATTATTTTTAGCAAGATAATGCGCACATATATCTTTAGATGCCTGGATATTATTTAACTTTAAATAAGCAAAAGCTTTATCTTTGTGTATGCTTTCAAATTTTTGTATTTCTAATATATCATTAATTAGGTTTAATGCTTCGTAATATTTTTCTTCAATAAAGTAAATATTATAGAGGTTTATCATGGACTTAATATTTTTTTCTAATTTAATTAAATAAATGTAGTTGGATTTTGCCTCTGTATTCAAATTCAGTTTTTGTTGAATTACTGCTAAATTATAACGCAGAAGATTGTTTTTTTTATTTTTATTAAAAATTTTTTCTAATTCCTTATAAATTTTTAATTTATTACCAGACTCAAATTTTTTAAGAAGATTATTTATTTGTAAATTTAAATTCATTACTTTTATCTAAAATTTTATTTATTAGATTCACTGTTTTATTAATTGTTTTTTCTATTCCTAAAACTTTCATATTTTTATACCAAATTGAAGAACCACTTTGTGTATTCCAATAGTAATAAGTAGATGATTTTTTTGGACAAATGATTATGGTGGGCACTCCAAGTGCTCCTGCAAAATGTGCAGTTGAATTACTAACAGTGATAAATATATCTAAATTTTTCAGTAATCCCATACACGCTTCAATATCATTAAATAGATCTAAATCACTAAATATTTCTAAGTGTTTATTTTGACTTAATATATATTTTTTATCTGAATCAATATCACCATATTGTAAATTAATTATTACTCTTTCTTCATTAAACAATGGTTCAAAATCCTTAATAGATAATGATTTCAAACTACCATAAATATTCACTACACTTTTCCAAGATATACCTATTTTTAATTTATCTTTATGGACACTTAATTTTTCTTTATAATTATTAACAATATCTTTTCTTGGAGTTAGATAGTTAAAACAATCAAAATCATTTTTATTTTTTCTAAAAAATTTGATTAAACTTCCTGCATATACAATTTTATTGAAATCAGATACTATAGAATTTTTTGAATAATATCCATCTTCTACAAATATATTTTTTTCAAATGATCTATTAAAAATAGGCACCAATCTTTTATCAGCTTCTATTTTAAGATTTTCAAATTTATCTATAATATTTGGATATATTGAACTAAATAAAATTTCCTCACCTATTCCTTGTTCTCTTAAAACTAGCAAATTGTCTTTTGAATTAATTTTTAGATTGTTAAATAAATTATTCTTAACTAAATCAAAATTATGTAACTTATCTCTATTTTTTTCTATTAATAATCTTGAATCAAATAATTCCCAAGATGTATCAAATTTATTTAATTTTAATTGTAATGCACAATATGCATACATTAATTTGTAATCATATGGATTAATTTTAATTGCTTTGTCATAGAATATTTTTGCTTCTTTTTCTTTACAATCTCTACAGTAGCACATAGCTAAATTAGAAATAATTTCTTGATTATTTGGATCTAGACTTAAAGCTTCATTATAATATTTTACTGCCTGAACAGTATTATCTTGAAGGCTTAAAACATTAGCTAGGTTTATAAGAGTTGATACATTTTTATTATCAATATTATATGCGCTATTAAAAACTCTTTTTGCATCATCAAGCTTTTCTAATTCAAGTAAACATGCACCTAAATTATTATAGCTATCTATATACCGATCATTTATCTTTAAGGCTCTATTAAATAAATTTTTTGCCTCCTCAAAAAAATTATTTTTAAGATATGTTAAGCCCTTAATATTATATCCAAAATAATCGTCATCTTTTAAATTTGAAATACTATCAATGTATTTCTTTGCTTCAACATAATCATTTTTCAAAAAGTAAATATAAGATTTATCACGTAAAGCATCATAATTTTTATTGTCTATTTCTAGTATAATATTAATCTTTTCTAGTGCTTCATCAAAAAAACCTTTAGCTAAAAGTAATTTATATAATTGTGAAAGGTATAAGGTATTATTATTTTCAATATTTAATATTTTTTTTAAAGCAACAATTGATATATCAATGTCACCAGTTTTTTTAGCTATTTGAAATAAAACATTTTGAACACTTATGTTTTTGTTATATTTTTCAGATAATTTTTTAATATCATTGAAAGCAATTTCTCTATTTACTTTGTTGAACGTATCAATAATTTTTTTAAGTTTATTTTCTAAATTAGACATAAAAAAAACCCAGTCTTTAAAAGACTGGGTATAATAAAAAGTTATTTGTCGTTTAGAAAGAGTTATCTTCTTTGACCAAACAATTGTAGCAATAATATGAATAGGTTAATGAAGTCCAAATACAGTTTTAATGCACCCATTAATGCTTTTTTTTGATCCTATCTCTTCACTATCACCGCCATAATACATATTTTTGATATTTTGAGTATCATATGCTGTTAGTCCAACAAAAACTAGAACACCAATAACTGAGATTGCAAATTGTAAAGCTGTTGAGCCAACAAAAATATTAACAACACTAGCAATAATGATACCAATTAATCCCATAAATAAAAAACCACCAAGTTTTGTTAAATCTCTTTTTGTTGTATAGCCATATAGACTCATAGCTCCAAATGTACTTGCGGTAATGAAAAACACTCTTGCGATTGAAGTTTGAGTAAATTCAATAAATACTGAAGCAAGAGATAAGCCCATAATGCTAGCAAATAACCAGAATGTTACCTGTGCTGCAGATACTGACATCTTGTTAATTCTAGCACTTAAATAAAATACAAATCCTAACGGGGCTAGCATAACAACCCACTTTAGTGGAGATCCAAACAGTAATGCCCCCACTTGCGTTACACCCACAATTTGACCAATGTCGTTAGTAACTATTGATGCTTTTCCAAAAAAGTAAGCAATGAAACCAGTAAGTAATAAGCCAATTGTCATGTAATTGTAGACTTTAAGCATATACGCTCTCAAGCCTTCATCAATTGCCGCCTGATCTACTGATTTACTATAAGATCGTTGATTAAAGTCTAAAGCCATAATTTCTCCTTTTATTTATTACTAATATCGCTATAAATCTGACAATTTCAAGGCATTTTGTAAAAATAGTATGAAGTATAGAAAACTAGGAACCACAGATTTGGATTTAAGCGTTATTTGTCTTGGTACAATGACCTGGGGAGAACAAAACAACCAGGATGATGGTTTCAAACAGATGGATTACGCATTTGAAAGAGGGGTTAATTTTTTTGATACAGCTGAGGTTTATTCCATACCAACCAGAGCTGAAACCTATGGTAAAACTGAAGAGATTATTGGTAATTGGTTTTCTCAAAATAATAAAAGAAAAGATGTAATTTTAGCAACTAAAATTTGTGCCAAAAGTGAAGGCAATAGTTGGATAAGAGATGGCGGTCCAAATCTTATTTTTGATAAAAAAAATATTAATGCTGCAATTGATGGAAGTCTTAAAAGATTAAAAACCGATTATATCGACCTATACCAACTTCATGCACCAGAAAGAAAAGTACCTAAATTTGGAAAATTGGACTTTGAGTATGACCCTGAAGACTCATGGGTTGAGTTAGAAGAAGTTTTAACTTATCTCCAAGATTTAATTAAACAAGGAAAAGTAAGATACATAGGTGTTTCAAATGAAACGCCATGGGGTGTTATGAAATATATGAAATTATCAGAAGAAAAAAATCTTCCTAGAATGATGTCTATTCAAAATGTATATAGTTTAGTAAATAGAATCTTTGATATCCACAACTCAGAAGTTTCAATTAGAGAGAATTGCGGCTTACTTGCTTACTCACCTTTAGCTGGAGGAAGATTGAGTGGTAAATATATTGGAGGTAAAAATCCACCTAATACAAGATTTACATTATGGGCTAACCGCTTTAATAGACACAATACAATGAGAGGCGATAACGCAATAGAAAAATATGTTAAACTTGCCAACAAGCATGGAATAGCGCCATCTACTTTTGCTAATGCATTTGTGAATGATCGTCCGTTTGTAACAAGTAATATTATTGGGGCTACAACAATGGATCAGCTCAAAGAGAACATAGATAGTATTGATATAACCTTAACTGATGATGTTTTACAGGAAATTGAAGATATTCATCTTTATGATCCAAACCCTTGCGTATAATAGTGTGAGTATTAACAATGAAATATAGAAAACTTGGTAATACAGATATTGATGTAAGTGTAATTTGTTTAGGTACAATGACTTTTGGTGAACAAAACAGTCAACAAGATGGTTTCGACCAAATGGATTATGCTTGTGAAAGAGGAGTGAATTTTTTTGATACTGCAGAGCTATACGCTGTCATGCCTAGAAAAGAAACTTACGGTAAAACTGAAGAAATAGTTGGTAATTGGTTTAAAGAAAAGAAAAATAGAGACAAAATAATTTTAGCATCAAAAATAGCATCAAAATCAGATGGTCTTGAATGGATTAGAGAAGGATCAAAAACTCTTGGTTTTGATAAAAAAAATATGAATGCTGCAATAGATGAAAGTCTCAAAAGATTAAAAACTGATTATATTGATTTATACCAATTACATTGGCCTGAGAGAAATGTTCCAAAATTTGGAATTTTAGATTTTGAGTACGATGCTAGTGATAATGATTGGACCACGGTTGAAGAAGTTTTATATAATTTAGATCAGCTTGTTAAAGCAGGAAAGATTAGATATGCAGGTTTATCTAATGAGACACCTTGGGGTGTAATGAAATATCTCCAATTATCTAAAGAAAAAAATTTACCGCGCATGATGTCTATCCAGAATGTTTATAGTTTGGTAAATCGTGTATTTGATATCCACAACTCAGAAGTTTCAATTAGAGAGAATTGCGGCTTACTTGCTTACTCACCTTTAGCTGGAGGAAGATTGAGTGGTAAATATATTGGAGGTAAAAATCCAAAAAAAGCAAGGTACACTCTTTGGCCTAGAAGATTTTCAAGACATCATACCGAAAGAGGAGAAAATGCAATCGAGAAATATGTTAATCTTGCTCATAAACTTCGTATTCCCCCATCGACATTTG
>CACBQR010000027.1 GCA_902541435.1 uncultured Alphaproteobacteria bacterium | reverse complement strand
TAAAATAAAAGAAGCTATGGTAGGTAATAGAAAAAAAATTGTAAAAATAATATAAAATGGAGATATAAAAAAATACGGCGCAACCTTTTCGGGTCTTAATCTTCGACTATTACTCACAACTGACATATTATTATTTTGATATTATTTTTAAAAAGCAGGGTAAAAACCCTGCTTTAAAAATTATCGTCTATAAAAAGTCAAGTTCATCCTGAACTTGTGAAATGAACCTTTCATGCGCTTCTTCAGCCGTGATTTCTCCATTAGCTAGTAATGTTGTTAAATCACGAGAAACACTATCAATAATAGCTCGACCAACATGCTGATAGTCATCAGCACTTGAACCAGCTACAGAAATGAATGGTTCAGCAAATTTTTGACCTCCATAAAAATCAAACTTTTTGTCAGCAATTCTAGGATCCTCTAGCGCTGATAGTAAAGTAGGCATTCCTCCAAAGAAATCATATTTAGCTATTTGACCTTCATAAGAAAAATATGCAAGTTCAAGAAGTTTTTTTGCTACATCTACAGCTTCTGAAGATTTATGAATTGCAAATCCAGTTCCACCCCAGTGAAAAGTCTTATACCCTTCATCTCCCCAAGTAGGAAGAGGGGCAACTCTCCATTCACCAGATTGTGTATCTTTTACTGTAGGTTGTAAACAACAGTTATTGTACCAGTCAGGTGCCATAGTTCCTACAGTTTGCTTTGAATTGTAAAGAACACCAGGTGTTTGACCCCAATAGTCAGTCGTATAATTAATAACTCCAGATGCAAAAGCTTCTTCTTGGTATTTTAAAACTTCCATGAAAAGATCTTCGTCCATTTCAAATTCACCATCTTCATTAAAGAATTTACCACCAGCTTGCTGGTACATACCGATAAATCTCAATTCAGAAAGCATCATTGAAATACCATCTTTAGCTAAAATTTTTCCTGTTTCCATAAACTCATCCCAAGTTTTAGGAACTGATTTACCATAACTTTCAAGAATGCTTGGATTATAGTAATAAACCATATAACAACCTTCACTCTCGATACCGTAGATTTCACCATTTGTATGAGTCCAAGCTGCTACTTTCCCTGGATTCCATTGAGACATATCACCGTACATATCAGTCAATGGTACGAAGTTATCTGAAATGATATCATCAACCATAAATAAACCAAATCCACTAATCTCTATTCCTAAAAGATCAGTATGTTCAGATCCTGAAGCAATCGCCGTTAAACTGTTAGTAGCCATATCAGGCGTAACTTGGAAATCAAAAGTAATATTATCATCTGGAAATGCTGCTTGTACTTCCTCAAGATAAGTATTGAAATAATCAACATAGAGCTGGTTATGCGTCCACATTGAAAGTGTAACATCCCTAGCATTAGAAGCTGATGAAAAACCAACTAAAACTGCAAGAGACAAAATTAAGGATTTAATTAATTTCATTTATTCCTCCCTTTAATATGTCTTTTAAAAGTTATATTGATCAAAAAATCAAGATAAAAAAAGGTATTTAACTATTAAATAATCTTGTTTTTTTTAATTATTTGGTGAAAGAACTTGCCCGTGAGGCATTACTATTTTTTTTTGAAATTCAGTGAGATTTGAAAGTAGTTTTTTTGAAGGTCGATAAGGGTGTCTGAAGAAACCCCAAGAAGGTCCATATCTGTAAACAACAATTCTTCTTTCTCCCTTATTTGTTCTTTTTGCAGAACCATGACAAAGTGAATCAACAAATAATAGTCCGTCACCAGCTTTTAAATAAATTTCTTTTGAAGCTGTCATATTCTCAGCAGATGTCACTTTTCCTTTTTTCATAGAATGTTTTTCAAATTCTGGATGACGTATATTTGATTTATGAGAAGAAGGTATAATAATTGTACCACCATCACCAGGACCGATATCTTTTAGTGCTAATAAAATATTTACTTGTCCGCAATGAAACTTACCTTCTTGAAATCTATAATGATTTCTTTGAAGTCCTTCATGATGACCAGAGTGAATTCCTATAGCTTCACCCGGCCCTCTTATATTAGCAAAGTTTTCATCAATAAATAAAGGTCCATGATGTTGATCAAAAGTATTTTTACCTCCAACAAAATGAAGCATATGATTTATCCATGAAGGATGATCAATTAATTTTTCAAAAGGTTTTCCAGCTTCATAAATTTGTTGAAGATTTAAACCTTCTTTACCACCGTAATTATGACCATGAACATATCCAGA
Source organism: uncultured Alphaproteobacteria bacterium (assembly GCA_902541435.1). Classification (GTDB taxonomy): domain Bacteria; phylum Pseudomonadota; class Alphaproteobacteria; order HIMB59; genus CACPNW01. The sequence continues at coordinate 12,447 of CACBQR010000027.1, read as the reverse complement.
CCATTCATTATTTTTTAAATTTTTTAATTTATCTAAAATTTTATTAAGATCTTTCAGTTCTTTTTTACTTAATGCATTTTTAATTATTAAATATCCATTTAGATCAAACAAATATTCATCAAGCTTTGAAACTTTTTTCATATTTATTATTTGAAATATAATTTATCTTTTTTCAATAAAAATTAGTTAATGACTGCTTTAAATTCACCAGATTTATATCTTGTAGCCATTTCTCCCAGAGATATTGAATTAATAGAAGAGGCATTCCCTGCTGTTCCAAATTCTTGTAATCTACTTTTTACAACTTCTTTCATAGCGTCTTTTGAAAGTAATAAATATTTTCGAGGATCAAACTGAGAAGGATTCTCATGAAAATATTTTCTTACTGCAGCTGTGGCTGCTAATCGTAAATCTGTATCAACATTTACTTTTCTAACACCATGTTTAATGCCTTCTTTAATCTCAGAAACAGGTACACCGTATGTTTCTTTTATTTTTCCACCATATTTATTAATAGTTTTTATTAATTCTTGTGGTACAGAAGATGATCCATGCATAACTAAATGAGTATTTGGAAGTCTTGAATGTATTTCTTTAATTCTATCGATTGCTAAAATATCACCTGTAGGTGGCCTAGAAAATTTATATGCACCATGACTTGTTCCTATGGCAATTGCGAGAGCATCAACATTTGTAGCTTTAACAAAATCAGAAGCCTCATTTGGATCTGTTAACAATTGGTCATGATCAAGTTTACCTTCTGCTCCAACACCATCTTCTTTTTCACCAGTTCCAGTTTCTAAAGAGCCTAAACATCCAATTTCACCTTCTACTGACACTCCCAATGCATGAGCCATATCTGTAGTTTCTTTAGTAACTCTAACATTGTAATCAAAGTCTGAAGGTGTTTTTTGATCATCTAATAAAGAACCATCCATCATTACGGAGGTAAAACCTAGATCGATGCAATTTTTACAGTCTGATGGAGAACCACCGTGATCTTGATGTAAAACAGTTGGAATGTCTGAAAACTCATCCATTGCCGCTTCAACTAATTTTTTAACAAAAATTGGTCCAGCATATTTTCTGGCAGCACCAGATGCTTGCAGAATTACAGGGCTATTTAATTCTTTAGCTCCTTCCATTATTGCTCTAATTGCTTCTAAGTTATTTACATTAAATGCAGGTACACCATAATTATTTTCAGCAGCATGATCTAGTAGTTGTCGAAGTGAAATTAATGGCATATGACAACTCTAATAAACATAATAATAATAAATTCAACTAAACAGTGAAAGAAATTTTAAAATATTCTTGCCTAATTTTTTTATATGCATTGTCACATAGTTATTTAGCAACATGTTTTGCTATTGATTTAAAAATAAAAGGTTATGAAGAACGTTACATAGGTCTATCGTTATCATTATGGGGTATTGGAGTTATTTTAGGAGCATTATTACATAATTTAATAAGAAAAAAATTAAATTTGATTTCAACAATTTTGTATGGCTCATTAATTCAATTTACATTCTCATTAATTTTTTTATTTGATCAGAACACTTTCCTTGTAGCTTTAATGCAATTTGTTATGGGTATAACAAGTGCAATTAATTCATTAACGCTTGAATCACACATCAGCTCTAAATATAAAAAATCATCTGGTTTCTACATATCTTTATTTTGGTCATCTGCTGGATTAGGCGCAATTATTGGAAGTCTATTTATAGCAATTAATGGTATAAATAATTTTACCTATTATTTAGCTGTTTTATTTTTTCTTATGCATTTTATGCCAATCTATTTATTTCGTTTATCTATTAGCAAAATTGCTGTTGAAAACCTTAGTCTTAGATTATCTAAAAACGTTTTAAATAAAATTAAATATTTACTTTTTTGTGTAATATTATTTGGTGTATGTGATGCTGGATTCAGTTCTTTATTTCCATCTTACTTATTAGAAGAAAATTATAGTGATAAGCAAATTGGAAGAATTAATTTTTTAGCAGGAGCAATAGCATTATTTTTTTATCCATTTATGGGTAAGCTAGTTGACAATTATAATAAAACTATAATTTTTAATTCATTTTGCTTCATTAACTTAATTAACTTATTAGTACTTTATTCTATTAGTGATTTTTATATCTATGTAATTTGTGTTGCTTTTTACTATTATACAATTGGGACAGTTTTTTTAATTACATTTAATATTGTTGGAAAAAAACTTGAGGGAGGAGTTATAGTTTTTGGAATAGCAGGACACTATATAAGTGAGAATATCGGGAGTTTTCTTGGACCTAATCTTATTGGAAATATTATTAATATAAATATAAATTATTTCTTTTTAGTTTTTTTTGTTATCTATATTTTTATTTTGGGATTATTTAATTTTAATAACTTTAAAAGAATATAAAATAATAAACTATGGAAAAAAATTTAAGTATAGCTCTTATAGGCTTAGGTTTTGGAGCTGATTTTATTCCAATCTATCTTAATCATCCATTAGTTAGAAAATTAACAATTTTTGATACTAATATTCAAGTTTTAGAGGAGGTTGGAAATCGATTTGAATTAGCAGATAAAGCTAGAAGCTTTGAAGAAATACTTGATGATGAAACTATTGATGCGGTTCATTTAGTAACACCAATACCTCTACATGCTAAACAAACAATTGATGTCTTTCAATCTGGTAAACATTGTGCTTGTACTGTTCCAATGGCGACAAGTATTAAAGATCTATTAGAAATATTAAAAGCTCAAAAAAAAAGTAATAAAGTTTATATGGGAATGGAAACTGCAGTTTACACACGTCATTTCATATACGCACAAGAAATGTTAAAAAATGATAAAATTGGTAGAATTCAATTGCTTAGAGGAGCGCATTATCAAGATATGGAAAAATGGCCTTCTTATTGGATGGGATTACCACCTATGCATTATGCTACACACGCAATTTCTCCTGTTCTTGCTTTAGCCAATACACACGCCAAATCTGTACATTGTTTTGGTTCAGGAGTTATGCGTAAAGAACTAATAAATCAATACAATAATCCTTACCCAGTTGAAACGGCAATTTTTGAATTAGAATATGATACACCTCTTGCAGCTGAAGTAACACGAAGTTTATTTCATACGGCAAGAGATTATACTGAAAGTTTTAATATATACGGAGAAAAGGGAACGTTTGAATGGCAGCAACTTGAAAATGATAATCCTGTAGTATTTGAAATGAATCCAGATGATAAATCTTCACATATTCCTAGCTTGGGTAGAGGTAATAAAATTACTTTTGAGCATATCAATGTACCAGATCGCCAAGATTTACTACCTAAAGAAATAGCTCGTTTTACTAAAGAAGAAATATTTAATAAAGATAAAGAGCATCTTAGTTTCATTCAAGGTGGTGGTCATCATGGATCTCACCCACATCTTGTTAATGAATTTGTTATAAGTATTTATGAAAATCGGCAACCATGGCCAAATGGATCAATTACTGCTAATTGGACGGCAGCAGGAATTTGTGCACATGAATCCGCAATGGATGGTGGTCGCAAAATATTAATTCCAAATTTTCAAAAAGATTTTGAATAAAATACTTTAAATGGTGGGCCCTCAGGGACTTGAACCCCGGACCACCCCGTTATGAGCGGGGCGCTCTAACCAACTGAGCTAAGAGCCCTTTTTTTTTACCTTATAGATTATTATAAATATTTTAATAATAGTTATTTTAGGAAATAAACATTTTTTTAACTGCATTGTAAAAATCTTCAGTTACAGTAAAATAGAAGCCATTTTCCTCATGTAACGAATTATTTCCATGACCATTTTCAGTATGAAAATCTGTAAGATGCTTAAAAAAATTATTTATATCTGGAATTTTATATTTTCTTCCGTCATCACTTGTTACAAAATAGTTTTTACTATTCACCTATAACCTCAAAAGCTGATTGAACTAATTGTTTGGTATAGTCGTTTACTGGATTATCTAGTACATTTTTAGTAATTCCTTCTTCAATTACTTTTCCATCTTTCATAACCAAAGTATAATGACACAGCGATCGAATTACTTTCAAATTATGACTTATGAAAATATATGACAAATTGTGATTTCTTCTTAAAGATCTCAACAAATCAATAATTTGTGCCTGAATAGATAAATCCAATGCAGAAGTTGGTTCATCAAGTAAAATAAATTCTGGATTTAAAATTATAGCTCTAGCAATCGCAATTCTTTGCCTTTGGCCACCTGAAAATTCATGAGGGAAACGATGAAGGACAGCTTCATCAAGATTTACTTCATTTAGTGTTTTTTTTATTAAATCGTCTTTTTCTTCTTTTGATAGATCTCTTCTATTTATTTCTAATCCCTCACCTATTATTTGTTTTATTGTATGTCTAGGATTTAAAGAGGAAAAAGGATCTTGAAAAACAATCTGCATATGCTCTCTTAAATCTTTTAATTGCTTAGTATTATAATCTTGTATTTCTTCATCTTTAAAAAATATTTTTCCAGAATTTATATCTTGTAGTTTTATAAGTGACATTCCAAGTGTGCTTTTACCTGATCCACTTTCTCCAACAATGCCTATGGTTTCACCATAACGCGCTTTAATATCAACATTATTTACTGCAATTAATTCTGTTTTCTTTTGATTAAAAAAATTCCCTTTTTTCAATGTAAATTTAACAGTACATTGCTGTCCTTGTATTATATAATGTTTATTGCTTGCATCATAAGGATCAGGTTCACCACTAGGTTCAGAATTAATTAAATGTTTTGTATATTCATGTTGAGGATTATTAAATACATCTTCTGTAATACCTCTCTCAACTATTTTTCCATATCGCATTACACATATTCTATCACTAGTTTTTCTTACAACAGTTAAATCATGTGTAATAAGCATAATTGCCATTCCATATTTTTTTTGTAGATCCTTTAGTAATTTTAATATTTGTGATTGTATTGTAACATCTAAAGCAGTTGTTGGTTCATCAGCTATTAATAAATCAGGTCTATTTGCAATAGCCATTGCAATCATAACTCTTTGTCTTTGACCCCCTGATAACTGATGCGGATATTGATTTAATCTTTCTTCTGGCTGAGGAATTTGTACTTCTTTTAATAATTCAAGGGCTCTTTCTTTTGCAGTAATTTTATCAATTTTATTGTGTTCTCGTAATACCTCTATCAATTGACTACCAATCCTATGGAGAGGATTTAAACTTGTAAGAGGCTCTTGAAATATCATACTAATAGTATCACCTCTGATTTGTCTCATCTGTTCCTGAGTTAAATTTGTAATATCTACATCTTTAAACTCAATCTTGAAATTTGACCCAATTGATGAATTCTTAGGTAGCATTTTCATTATAGTTCTAGCAGTGACTGATTTTCCTGAACCTGACTCACCAACAACAGCAAGGGTTTCACCTTTCATTATGTCAAAAGATATATCATTTACTGCATTGACAATTCCTCCCTCTACACTGAATTTTACTTCAGCATTTTTCAGATCTAATAATTTCTGATTATTTTGTGACTGCATATGGATCTACCGCGTCCCTTATTCCATCTCCAAAAGCATTAAAAGCTAAAACAGTTAATATAATCATTCCAACTGGAGAAATCATCCAGGGAGCATATGCAAAGCTCTGTATATCTAAAGCCTGATTTAACATTACACCCCATGAAACCATAGGATGCTGAACACCTACTCCGATGAAACTTAAAAAAGTTTCAACTAAAATAATTAGAGGAATACAAAATGATGTCCAGACAATTACGTGAGATAAAGTATTTGGAAATATATGTTGAATCATTATTCTTGATCTAGATGCACCTAAAGCTCTTGCTGCTCTAACAAATTCTAGGTTTCTTACTAAAAAAGTTTTACCTCTAATCTCTCTAGCAATTGATGCCCAATTTAATAAAACAATTATTCCAGCAAATAGTACAAACACTGTCGTCTCATCGGCTCTTTTTGGCAAGAGAGCTACCAACGCAAAATATAATGGATAGGATGGAAATGATAATGCAAATTCTGTCACTCTTTGCGCTATTAAATCATACGTTCCTCCAAAATATCCTGAGCTTATACCTACCATTAATCCAATAACCAATGATGCTGAAACTGCAAGTAAAGCAAAGAGCATAGTAATTTGTGTTCCGACAAACATTCTTGAAAGAATATCTCTCCCCATATTATCAGTACCCAATAAGTGAATATTACCTTCGTTATTGCCAAATAACCGAAGCTTAGTCTTAAAACCAAAAATAGAATATTCATCACCCTGAATAAAAAAATAAATAGGTATCATTTCATCTGAATTAGAGTATGAGAATTCAAAAGTTTCCATGTCCATTTCTTCAATAAGTTTAAATACAAATGGTCTTAAATGAAAATTACCTTCAGAATCTATAAATCGAATTAATTGTGGTGGATTATATAATTCATCCTGAACAGTCTTCTTATAACTATGAGGTGATAAAAATTCTGCAAAAATAGCAATAAAAAAAATAAACAACACACCATATAAACCAAACATTCCGTAACGATTTTTTCTTAATCTTAAATATGAAAGGTGCCAATGGGAATTTATATTTGAAAATTTTTGTGCCTCAGCATTAAGAGATCCATTTTTATTTTTGGAAGTCATTAAGCCTCACCTCCGGACATATCTCTAATACGAGGATCAAGTAATGCCAATATTATATCTGCAATAAAATTACCAATTACTAATACGAGAGACAAAATCAAAAATATTGAAGATGCAACATATATATCCATTGTGGTAACGGATGATAAAATCAATGGTCCAATAGTTGGTATTGCTAATACAATTGCTACTTCAATCTCTCCTTCAATTAAATAGCCAACACTTCTGCCTTGATTCATGATTATTGGATGTAAAGCGTTTGGAACACCATGTTTCCATATAATCTTACTTTCCTTTAACCCTTTAGCCCTTGCGGTTTCTATAAATTGCATTTTTAAAACATCTAATAAATTACCTCGCATCATTCTCATTTGATATCCTGCTCCTACAAAACTTCCAACTGCAATAATTGGCCAGGTATGGAGTAAGAAATCCCATGTTTTTGCAAGACTCCACCATCCCTCTTGTAAAACATATTCTTGTGAAAATATTGAGCCATAATATGGTGAATGAAATTTAATAGCCCAGAAATATAATATAACTAACGCTACAATAAACTTAGGAATTGAAAAAGCTAAAAATGTAAAGACCGTAGCAAGTTGATCGCCTAGTTGATATTGATGTGTAGCAGCATAGACGCCAGCTAATATTCCAATAGTTACGGCATTAAAGTAACATATAAAAGCTAATAATAATGTTCGTGGAACTCTATCTCCTATTGCTTCATTAACTGATCTCTGTTGAATAAATGATTCTCCTAAATCCCAATAAAGAGTGATATTTTTTACCCAATTAAAATATTGAATGTAAAGTGGTTTATCTAAACCTAATCTAACTCTTAAAGCTTCAGCTTGAGCCTCAGCATCCTCTTCACTGACACCTCCCATTGACATTGTTTGAGCTTTCCATTGAGTTGCATAATCACCGGGCATTGCCTGAACAAGAAGAAAAGCAACAAGAGTTATAGCAATTAATAGAGGAATAGTTGCAATAATTCGTTTTAATAAAAAAAATAAAAAAGCCATAAATTGTAAAACTGGCCCATTGAAAAATGGGCCAATGTATTGATTTATTTATTTATATTCAGCCAAAACACCAGGTAAGAACTCATCTATTTGATCAGCTTTAGGGGTATAAAGTCTTTCCCTAAAAATTGCATCTTCACCCCATTCGTACATATATACTGGAGTGCCTGGATGATTATTCTTTATCCTTTTGTTAATTAAAAGTGCAGCAGGTGTTTGTATTAAACCTATTGAATATACATTTTCAGTACTTACCTTTTGAATTTCGTAAGCTTTTTCTGCAACAACTTTCAAATCATTAGTAGCAAGAATGTCGTTACCTAAATTAGCTAAAGTTTTTTCAAATGGAAGTAAATCACCTTCATTACTTTTATGTTGAACAGGATTTTCAGGAGTTATTGGTAACTCATCAGCCATGTTTTTTGTTACAACAAGCCAATTGTGTCTATTAATATATAAATTCCAATTTCCCGCATCAGTAATTGCTGCCGTATCGTTTGAAGGTTTTAATATAGGTTTTAATCCTACCGCTTCAAACATTGGAACTATACTATCCCCAATTTTAATATCAGTCGATCTTTCATTACTGAAAAGGATGTCCAACGCTATATCTTCTCCTCCATTAGGAAAATTTCTAATACCGTTTCCATCACTATCAATAAGACCTAAACCATCTAAGATTGAATTGGCACCATCAACATTGTATCCATAATAAATAGAATCCTCAAAGCGATGAAAAGGAGATCCTGCAGAAAATCCTCCAGCATGAGGATGGAAGAAAGGACCTCTCGCAACAGATTGACCCATAGTGTCTCTATCCATTGCATGAGAAAGTGCTTTTCTAAACTCCAAGTTTCTGAAAAGTTTTCTTAACTCCCTATCATAATCATCTTGAGCTCCAAATTCAGAGGAAAGATTTACATATAATTTCCATGTCAAAGATCTAGAACCAAAGACTGATCTAACAGGCGAGTTAGGATCTTTATTTTGCTTTAAGGCTTCTACGTAATTACCAGGATTTTCCATATTAGAATAATCACCAGTTCCTGCTAGAGCTTGCGTAGTTCTATCATCCCATGTGGTTAATTTATAAATCGTTTCATGGTAATATGGAAGTTGATTACATTCTTCATCAACTTTCCAATAGTAAGGATTTCTTTTCATCACCACCAGTTCGTCAATTTTATGAGCAACTGGAACATAAGCTCCAAGTGTTGCTATAGGCACTTCATCAGGTGGTAAAGCCATAGTATATGTATCGTAAGTTGCATCACTATTATAATCTGGGTGATGTTGTTTTAAAATGTGAGAAGGCCCTGGAGCACCTCCCATATGCGCAAGCTGTGATAGAACAGCATTACCTTTTGGAGAATCAAAATTAAACCTAAACGAATATGGTCCTAAAATATCAACTGTCGTTCCTGCACCAAGAGCATCCTTTGGAAGCCTCGAGTTTACATTTGCATTTTGAACATTATCGTTCCACCAAAAATCAATATCTTCAGTATCAAATGGATCTCCATCAGACCATTTTACACCTTCAACTAAATTCATAGTTAAAGTAGTTCGATCGCTATTAAACTCCCAGTCAGTTGCTAGGTTTGGAAGAGGTAAAGCTTCTTCAGGTTTAACTTGCCATAGTGGACCTAGTCTTGTTAATGATTGCATTAACTGCATGCTAATGCCACCCCAACCTTGATGTTGTCCAGCCATCCAGTTCCAACCTTCAGGTCTTCCTCCAATAACATGACGAAATGTTCCGCCATAATCACCAATTCCATCAACCATTTGAGCTTTTGACATCATCATTGGTGTTTTTGGAAGTCTCTCAGCTACTGGTGGTAGCTTTCCAGCTTCAACATAAGCTGCAGTTAAAGGAGCTTCATTATAACTATCACAACTTTTGTAAGAGTATAAATCATCTCTTCCAACTAACTCAACTTCTATACCTGACATACTTTTATCAGGTGGTAGAGTTTCAAGAGCACTAGCACCAGAAGTCATAGCAACCATGCTAACACCTACAAGTAAACTTGCTGCTTTACTCTTGAAAGTAAATTTGGTTTCAATACCCATCTTATCCTCCCTTTGAATAATTTTAACTAAATTAAAATGTTTTTTTAATTCAAAATCAATAACAATTATAAATGTTATTCAGTTAATCTAAGAATTCACTGAGAGATTAATAAATTGACTGTGAGTAAGGGAATCCTTGATTATTTCGTTAAATTTCTCAGAAAAATCATTGTAATATTTTCTTGATGTTGATCGTAAATCATATTTGCTCATTTGTTCTCTTGCGGATTCCTTACTTAATAGACCAAGACCATCAACGACTGGGTAGTATAACTGTGATTGTACATGAGGAAGGCCAGAGAGATAATCGTCAAAATGATCAAGACTTGGAAGTTCATCTTGCCACAAAGAAATAAATTTTTTTGTTTCTTCGCTTATACATTCATCTGCAACGTATTGCCAAAATTTTGAGTCTCTTCTTTTGGAAACATAGTGCATATTTAAAAAAGTTTTAAAATCATCAAATTGTCGTCCAATTCGATTGTTAAAATTAGATATTAATTCTTCATTATTAAAGTCCATTTCTTTCTTAAGATATTCAGTTGCAAATAAAATAATTTGAATCAAAGTACTATGAATAGAAGTAGCTTCTAAGGGTTCGAGGAACCCAGATGATAAACCGATAGCTAAACAATTTTTAACCCAGTATTTTTCTAACCTACCACTATTAAACTTAATGTCTCGTCTTGGTTCAATTTTGTGTCCAAGAACTTTTTCTATTTCTTCTTGTGCTTGATCAGGTGAGATAAATTGATCACAATAAACATAACCAGCACCAATTCTTTCTTGTGTAGGAATTTGCCACATCCATCCATACTTTTGGGCCCAGGCTAATGTATAATTAATGTAGTTTTCTTCTTTTATATCTAAAAAAAATGGCATCGCTCTATTTACAGGAAGATTATCTTGATAAGAGATCCATTTGGTTTTGAACACATCTCCAATAATCAATTTTTTAAAACCACTACAATCAATAACTAAATCAACATCCAATTCCAAACCACTTTCAAAACATAGAGATCTAATTGTTCCATCTACATTTTGTGTTGAAGATGTGTAAATATCATCAATAATCTCAATATTTTTAGATCTTTTATTTAAATAGCTTGCAACTTGAGAATTATCAAAATGATATGCATAATAAAATGGGCTTATTAGTTCTAAATTATTATTTTTAAAAGTATAAGGTACTTTTTTATTTTGCATTAGCATTGTATGCAAATGAATTTCAGAAACTGGTCTTCCAGCGGCGACAGCATATGCTTTTAAATATTCAAAATTTTCTGGTTTATTTTTTGGAGCAATTAATTGCGGATCATCTATAGGTCCATAATAAGTATATCCTAATTCTTTCCAGTCTTTATGTACTATTCCAAATTTTAATGTAGCTTTTGTTTCTTTCAAAAAATCAGATTCATCTAAATTATATTTTTTTAAAAATTCATAAAATATACTGGTAGTCCCCTCTCCAACACCAATTGTTGGTATTTTAGAAGACTCTATTATTTTAACATTTGTTTTAAGTTTGTTAGAATAAAAAAAGTCACTTAATATATATGCAGCTAGCCATCCAGCAGTGCCTCCACCTAAAATTACGACATTTTTTATTTCTTTCATTGCTTAAGCATCAAATTCGAATGCCTGTGCTTCCACAAGTAAAGAAGATTCTTCATCATTTTTTAGTTCTTCAGGAGATCTAGTTTTCATTCTTGCAGCACCTTTAAAATTTTTCTTTTTTACATTAGAATTTTTAATTCTCTCTAGAGCTAGTTCAATTTCGTTTTGATATTGAGGAAGCCATTTAGATTGAGCTACAATCATTTCATCTACCATAGACCAAACTTCATCAGGTGAACAAACTGCACTAACTAATGGATCTTGCAAAACTGCTAATTTTAATAAATTTAAATCTCCGTCTATTGCAGCTTTGACTGCCATTCTCTGAACATCTATCGATGTTCTGCAGAGTGATGCACAGGCCATTGGAAGCTCAACACCTTTAATCATTTTAATTCCATCTTTATCAACTGTTCCAGTACTTTCAATAACACAGTCATCTGGTAAATTTGTTATAGTACCATTATTAACTACATTAAAATGACCACGATAAGGTCTATTTGTTTCAATTGACTCAATTATATAACTACCATGCTCAGAAGATCTTTTATGATTATTTAAATCGATACCCGACTCACTTAAAAATTTTTCAAAGTCTTCTTCAAACCAATTTCTTTTCTCTGATGTAACTCTTAAATATCCTCCCGTTTCGCCATGTATCCAGTTGGACAAATCTATCCATTTAGGAATATCCTCAACTCTTTTTCTATACCATGGAAGATACTCACTTAAATGGCCATTACTTTCAGTAGAAAATAAACCAAATCTTTTTAGAATATCAATTCTTACTTTTTCTTGTTTAGAAATTTCTGGATGTCTTTCCAATGCATCTATAAGTTCTTCTTTTGATACTTTTTTTCCTTTGAATTTCAGATCTATGTACCAGGTCATATGATTAATTCCGCTACACATATATTCAAGATCTTTTGAGTTTTCAGATCCTAATGCTTTAGAGATTAGTTTTGCACCACCTTGAACACCGTGACATAGTCCAACTGTATTTACTTTTGCTTCTGATATAGCTGCCCAAGTGTTCATGGCCATTGGATTTGAATAATTCAAAAACAAAGCA
>CACBQR010000026.1 GCA_902541435.1 uncultured Alphaproteobacteria bacterium | reverse complement strand
CCAAAATACCAAGTATGAGAGTAACATTGGAAAAAGAGCATTAGAAATTAAATTCGATAGAGTTGCACCAGGTGTTTGTTCTGAGGCAGTTGTAGATACTTTTTTCCCTCAAGAATTGTATGAGTTAACAGGCTCTGTAAGAGAAAGATTCTTTCAAAGTTATAACTTTATTTCATGTCCACTTTTATATTCAGGACAAAACATAGAAAGTGAAATCATTTTTAAATCTGATTCTCAAAAACCAATAACGGTTACATGTTTTATTAATGTTTTTGGAGAAGACGATAACTACGAAAGAATTAATTCTGTAAGTGTTGTTCTATTTCCTAATAAATCACAAAAACTTAAATGGAAAATTCCTTCAACAGAAGGCAATCCAATAACACAAGTTGGTTTTTCTATAGAATCAGATGAAGCTAATTCTGGAAGTTTAATTCTAAATTATTTAACTTTTACTGGTGAGCCAAATTGTAAATTTTATAAACCTAAGCATGTTGGAAAACATAAAAGGGGTGTTAAATTTTCAAATGCTAAAATGTGGAAAGCTAGTTGGGTCGATGCTCTAGATAAATGGGATAGTGGAGAGAGAACTTTTAGAGTCTGTAAAGATCGTGGTAGAGGAATGTTAATTACAGGAACTGATTTATGGAAAAACTATAAAGTTACTTCCGATATTGCAATTCAGCGCGTAAAAACAGGCGGTCTTGCTGCAAGAGTGCAGGGATTAAATAGATATTATGGTTTAGTTATTAGTGCATCAAATAAACTTCAATTAATAAAAGTAATTAATGAGCCAAAAGTGTTAAAAGAAATAGATTTTGATCTTGAATATTATAAAGATTACAAATTATCTCTTAAAGTCGAGGATAATAAATTGTCTGGTTATCTTGATAACAAAGTTGTTTTAGAGTTCACTGATAATTCTGATGTGCTTGAAAATGGAGCTATGGGATTAATTGTTGAAGATGGAACTATGGTGACTGATGAAGTCATTGTAGAATAAGTTATGAAATATAGAAAATTTGGCTCACTGGATTGGAATGTTTCCGAAGTTGGTTTAGGTTGTTGGCAAATAGGAGCTGATTGGGGGAATGTAACTGAAGACAGTGCTCAAGAAATTTTAAAATCATCGTATGAAAATGGTGTAAACTTCTTCGATACAGCTGATGTCTACGGAATGGGTAGAAGTGAAAAATTTGTAGGCGATTTCCTTAAATCAGTATCTGATAGAATTTATGTAGCAACAAAAGCAGGAAGACAAATAAATCCCCATGTTGCTGAGGGATACTATGATAAAGCTTTAATGGAGTCTTACGTAGATCAATCTTTATTAAACCTTAATGTGGAAACGATTGATCTTTTACAAATGCATTGTCCTCCAACAGAAGTGTATTCATCTGACAACACATTTGAAATGTTAGATTATTTAGTGAGTAAAGGTAAAATTCAAAATTATGGTTTTAGTGTTCAAACAGTTGACGAGGCTCTTGAATGCATCAAACGACCAAATATAAAATCTATTCAGGTTATATTCAATATTTTCAGACAAAAACCTGCTGAAAAATTATTTAAAATTGCAAAAGAAAAAAAAGTTGCAATTATTGTTAGAGTACCCCTTGCAAGTGGATTATTAACTGGAAAGTTTAATAAAGATTCATCATTTGCTCCTGATGATCATCGTAATTACAATATTAATGGAGATGCGTTTGATGTAGGTGAAACATTTTCAGGCGTAAATTTTAATAAGGCATTAGAAGCTGTTGATGAATTAAAAAATATATTACCAGAAGGTATTACGTTATCACAGTTATCACTTAAATGGATTCTAATGCATGATGCTGTTAGTATTGTCATTCCTGGTGCTAAAAATAAAGATCATGTAGGTCTGAATACTTCTTCTTCAGAATTAGATACTATTTCTTCTTTAATGAATGAAATAAATAGTGTTTACACAAAATATTTTTTTGATGATGTTCATCATCGTTGGTAAAAATATTTGTGTCAGAGGAAATTAAAATATTTAGAAGGGCAACGCTTGCTTCAGTAATCACTTCAACTTATCCCATGATAGTTGTTGGCTGTTATTTTGGTGTTACGCCTTGGATTTTTAATAGATTATCCATAGATGAATCTGATTTCAGTTTTGCGATACTGCTTTTTGGTATCTTCTTTATTATCTCTAATCAGATAGCAGGTCGTATACTTGTACCAAAGTATGGAACAAAATTAATTATGTCTCTAGCTTTTCCATTGGTTACCTTTTCTACCTTTTTAGCTATTATTTCTTCTTCATATTTTTATTTTTTATTAACATTTATACCGGCTGGAATTGGATGGGGAGCATCTGGACCAATAGGAGGAATACATAGTCAATTAATTGAAAAACATTTTAAAAAAATTATTACACCTTACTATGCTATGGGTTTCAATTTAGGTATTTTAGTTGGCGGTTCATTAGCAGGTATAATTATGAGAAATAATTATGAGCCTTATTTATTTTTTGGAATTTTATCTTTTCTATCACTATTTGTTTCTATTTTTGTATATTTGTTTGGATTACCTCGAAATTTAGATTTTAGAGGTGAAGGAGAAAAATTCAAAATTCCAGAGACTAATGTTCTTTTATTTGGATTTTTATTATTTTTTGTGTTCGGTTCAGGTGGAATAATTATGGATTGGTCAACATTATGGTTATCAAAAGATTTAAACGCTCCTCTTTACTTAGCTAGTATGGGATTAATATTTTTCAGTATTGGAGGTATTTTTGCTAATCTATTTTCAAATTCTTTGATTAAATTATTTACAGAAAAAGTTGTTGGTTGCCATTTTGTAATGATTGGAGCATCAATAATGTTTTTATCCTTATTAACTAATAATTTTTATATTATTCTTGCAGTTCTAAGTCTTTATGGATTTACCATAGCCAATTTAGTTCCAATTGTGATTAGACAAGCAGTCAAACAGTCCTCAGAGAGTATTCCTATGACAGTTACCAATCTTATTACAATTGGATTATCCTCAACAATGATTATGCCAGCAGCAATTGGCTTTTTAGCTGAAACCTTTTCGCTTACTTTAAATATGTATTTATTGTGTATTATAGTCTTTACTTCTGGAGTTGTTTTTTTACTAAAGTTTAAATAAATTTAAATGAATAAATTAAAAATATCTCAAGTTCAATTCCAAGCAAGTCACGTCCCAGCTTTAAATGCAAAAATTATTGAAAAAAGTTTTAATAATACATTAAAATTTAAACCTCACTTAATTTGCACACCAGAATGCTCGAACATCATTACTAATGATAAAAGTTATTTAATTTTTAACGCACCATACCAAAATACATGCCCAGTTTTGAAGATGGCAAAAAATTTTGCTAAGAAAAATAAAGTAAATATAAATCTAGGTTCTTTACTTTTAAGAATTAAAAACAAAAGTAAATTGGTTAATAGATCTTTTTTTATAAATAATTATGGAGTCATAAAAAAAACATATGATAAGATACATATGTTTGATGTTGAAATTAATAACAAAGAAAAACATCAGGAATCATCTTTGTTCAAAGCTGGTAATAAAATAATTTTTACAAAAATTAATAATATTAAATTAGGAATGACAATTTGTTATGATTTACGATTTCCTAATTTATATAGGCAACTTGCTAAAAAAGATTGTTCAATTATTTTAGTTCCTGCTGCTTTTACTAGACCAACCGGGAAATATCATTGGGAGGTTTTGAATAGATCAAGAGCTATAGAGAATAATTTATTTATTGTGGCAACAGGTATGTGTGGAAATCATCATATGAAAAGAAAGACTTATGGGCATTCTCTTTTGGTAGATCCTTGGGGTAAAATTATAAATAGCACTAAAAATAAACCTGCAGTCATTAACTCAACTATTAATATTTCTGATGTAAATAAAATAAGAAAAAAAATTCCTTCTTTAAAATATGAGTAATTTTAAATCACTAGTTTCTGGCGTTGGCAATTTGAGTAAAACAACAAAATATTATGATGATTGGTCAGAAAATTATGATGCAACACTCAAGTTATGGAATTATCAAGCACCTAAAAAGAGCATTAAATTTTTAAAAGAAACGATTAATATCAAACCAAAAAATATCTTAGACTTAGCATGTGGAACTGGTTTATTTGGTGCTGAATTAAAAAAAGTTTATCCAAAAAGTCATATTTATGGTTCAGATATTTCAAAAAAAAGCCTGAAAATTTCATCAGGAAAAAAAATTTATAAAAAATTACAAATAAAAAATTTTGAACAATTACATCATTATAAAATAAAATTTGATCTCATTTCCCTGATTGGCTCCATGACGTATTGCAAAAACTTTGACAAATTTTTTGCTAATATTAATAAAAATATTAAAGAAAAAGGCTTTGTACTATTTACCCATAGAATAGATTTATGGGAGAAACAGGATTTTTTAAGTATTTTAAAAAAACATCAAAAGTCATTAAAAATCAATAAAATTTCTAGACCTTTAAATTATTTACCTTTGAACAATGATTTCAAAAATAAAATAAAAATAAAAATTGTTTTATTACAAAAATATTAAAATTTAGGCTTTTTAATTAAAAAATTTGAGCCAAAACCGAGAATCGGGTATTTATTACTAAGGTTTATTTTCTATCCATAAACCAACGATGAAAAGAAGGGATATTCGCCGTGTCCCTTCTTTTTTTATACACTAGATAAAATTGATTTGGCAATAAATTAAATTTATTTTTTCGAGTTAAAATTATCCATTTTTCGAAGTGTCTTTTCACTAACATGATGCTCTATTCCTTCAGCATCTTCAGAGGCCGTATTTTTGTCTAAACCAAGATTGCGTAAAAAATTGTAGACTATATTATGCCTTTTTTTTGATTCACTTGCTATTTTTTGACCTTTAAAAGTTAAAAAAATTGATCGATAAGGTTCTCTTTTAATGAAACCCTGTGTTTGTAATCTTTGTATTGTTTTATTGGCTGTTGCTTGTGCAATACCCAAGCTTTCAGCAATATCAACGATACGAGCTTCACCTTTGGAATTTAAAAGTTCTGCAATTAGTTCTAAATAATCTTCTGTATTTTCTGTTTTATGAGCATTTCGGACTTTGCTGAATGACATCCCTTTTTTTAACATAATAATCAATAAAATTTAACAGAAAATATAGCCATAGCTATATTTATTAGCTATATATACATTCAATGAATGCGCTAATTAACGCTATTAATGAAAAAACAAAGATCATTCTTGAGAATGATGGAAGGTTATTAAAGAAATCTTTTTTTGGTTTATTATTGCTTTCTCTTGTTTTTCAAGGAGGAGAGTTTGGAGAAGTTATACGATCATCAATGATAGATGCTTATATCCAAGTATCTGTTTTTGTAGGATTTACTCTTTTTGTTTTTATTGGATTGGACAGTTTAACAAAGTTTAATGTAAAGAATTTTTTATCTAAGACACAAAAGTTCCATGTAGGTATAGCTGCTTTTTTAGGTGCAATACCTGGATGTGGTGGAGCTATAATAGTTGTGACGCAATATATTCAGGGCCGTATTTCTTTTGGGTCCTTAGTTGCTGTGTTAACAGCAACAATGGGGGATGCAGCTTTTTTAATACTTGCTATTGAGCCCACAACAGGACTTTTAATATTTGGTATTGGAATAATTGTTGGATCAATTTCAGGTTATATAATTGATTTTATTCATGGCATAAATTTTATGCAATCAGAGACAAAAATAAAAGTTGAATTTGAAAAAATAAATAAAACTTTCGTATCGAATTTTAATTTCTTTTGGCTTTTTTTATTTATCCCTGGTTTTATTTTTGGAATTCTAGTTGCATTCCAGATAGAATTTTCACCAGTTTACAACTCACTTTTAGTTTTTGTAGCTTCTGCTGGAGCAATACTTTCAATATTTATGTGGTCATTAAATCCATTAAGTGATTTTCAATGCTCAACTGATAAAAGTAGAGGATTATTATCAAGAGTAGTAGATACAACTAATTTTGTAACCACCTGGGTCATTAGTGGTTTTCTTGTCTTTGAAATATTTATGTACTTTACAAGTTTAGATTTAAAAATATTTTTTGATTTATGGCTACCGTTTGTTCCATTGGTAGCAATTTTATTTGGTTTTTTACCTGGTTGTGGACCGCAAGTTGTTGTAGCAACGTTTTATCTAAATGGCTATATTCCTCTTTCTGCAGAGCTTGGTAATGCTATTTCAAATGATGGTGATGCTTTATTCCCAGCAATTGCTCTTGCCCCAAAAGCTGCGATTTTAGCAACTCTTTATAGTGCAATTCCTGCATTAGTTGTTGCCTACGGATATTTTTACCTATTTGAGTAAAATCTTGAAGAAAAACTTACCATCTAAAGTTTGTATTGTTTGCAATAAGCCATTCTCTTGGAGAAAAAAATGGGAAAGAGATTGGAAGAATGTTTTATATTGTTCTAAGAAATGCTCTAAAAATGGATTAAAAAAAAATAATAATAATTAAATCTTATTTATGACAGATAAATTAAATAAAGAAAAAGATACACATCAAACAAAAAATGATTCTAAAAAAGAAATACGCTTAACGAGATTAAAAAGGTTAGAAAAAAAACTGAAATCAAATATTTTAAAAAGAAAACAAGCTATTAGCAAAAATGGATAAATTAATAATAAAAGGAGGTTCTAAAATTTCCGGCTCAGTTAATGTTCACGGTTCAAAAAATTCTGCACTACCGATTATAGTATCTTCTCTTTTATCTAAAAAAACTTTAAAACTCTCAAATGTACCTAATGTGGTTGATGTTCTAAATTTAATAAAATTACTGAAAAATTACGGTGTAAAAATTGAACACAAAAAAAATAAATTAAAAATTAATCCATCAAAAATTAAGAATCTATCAGCAGATTATGATGTTGTGCGAAAAATGAGAGCCTCTATATTGATACTAGGTCCATTACTTTCTCGATTTGGTGAGGCTAGAATATCTTTACCAGGAGGATGCGCCATTGGAACTAGGCCAATAGATATACATCTTTCTGGTTTATCAAAATTGGGAGCTAATTTTGAAATTCAAAATGGTTTTGTTGTTGGCAGTGTTAAATCACAATTAATTGGAAATAAAATTAAATTACCATTTCCAAGTGTAGGAGCAACTGAAAATATACTAATGGCCTCCGTATTAGCAAAAGGTGAAACTAAAATTTCTAATGCTGCAAGAGAACCAGAAATAGAAGATTTGTCTAACTGTCTTATAAAAATGGGTGCAAAAATAGAAGGTCATGGAACAAAAACTATACTTGTACAAGGTGTAACAAATTTAAAAAAAGCAGAGCATGAGATAATTGCCGATAGAATTGTAGCTGGCACATATATAATTGCAGCTTTGATGTTAAATTCAGCTTTAGAAATAAATAACTTTAATACTATTTATTTAAAATCCTTAATTGATATTTTAAAAAAAATGGGTGCAAAATTAAAAGTAAGTAAAAATTCGATAAAAGTCTCTACAGGATCAAAACTAAAATCTACTAGTCTTTCAACTAGTCCATATCCAGGTTTTCCCACCGATTTACAAGCTCAGTTAATGTCTCTTATGTGTATCTCTGATGGGAAATCAAAAATTAAAGAAACAATTTTTGAAAATAGATTCATGCATGTTCCTGAACTGAATCGATTAGGTGCGAATATTACAGTAGAAAAAGATACCGCTACAATAATAGGTAATCAAACATTTAAAGGAGCGCAGGTAATGGCTAGTGATTTACGAGCTAGTATAAGTTTAGTGTTAGCTGCTATGAATGCGAATGGTCAAACGACACTAAATCGTGTCTATCATCTTGATAGAGGCTATGAAAATATTGAAAAAACATTAGGTAGTTTGGGAGCAAAAATAAAAAGACAGAAAAACTAACTTTTTCTAGTTTTTTCTTTGATCACAATATAAAAGCCTGCAATTTATGAGCAAAATAGTTATTGCAGTACCAAGAGGCAGAATTACAAAAGAATGTAAAAACTTGTTACTTAAAACGAGTTTTGCCCCTGATCCTCTACTATTTGATAAAGATACAAGAAAATTAACGTTCAAATCTAAAAAAAGAAACATTGAGTATATTAAAGTAAGAGCCTTTGATGCATGTACATTTGTTGCATTTGGAGCTGCTCAAATAGGAATAGCTGGTGAGGATGTAATTAATGAATTTGATTACTCAGAAATATATGCTCCGCTTGAATTAAATATTGGTCATTGTCGAATTTCTGTAGCTGCTCTGAAGTCTTTATTAAAAAAAGAGGATCCAGAAACTTGGAGTAATATTAGAATTGCTACTAAATACCCAAATATTACTAAAAAATTTTTTTATAATAAGGGAATACAAGTAGAAATTATAAAACTAAGTGGATCAATGGAATTAGCCCCTTCTTTAAATATGTGTAGAAGAATTGTAGATTTAGTTTCTACAGGAAAAACATTGAAAGAAAATGGTTTGACTGAAATTGAAGAAATAATGAAAATTCAATCTAAATTAATTGTGAATAGATCAGCTTATAAGACAAATATGAATGAAGTTTCAAAAATTATTTCTGAAATAGGTACTTTCGTTAAATGAAAATAATAAAATTTAATAAAAATTTTTATAATCAATTTAAGACAAAAATTGAAAAAAGAAATTCATTATCAAGTAAATCAATTCAAGAAGATGTAAAAAAAATTATTTATGATGTTAAAAAAAATGGCGATAAATCTCTAATTAAGTATGCAGCAAAATTTGATAAAGTTAAAATTAGCAAACAAGATCTTAGTTTAGATTTATCGAAAATAAAAATACAATCTAAAGTTGAGCCACAAATATTTAATAGTTTTAAAAAAGCTATAAAAAATATTTCATCATTTCACAAAAAACAATTACCTAAAAATATCATCTATACTAATAATGGTGCAACATTGAAATCTGTATGGAAACCTATTGATTCAGTTGGCTTGTACGTACCTGGAGGAAGGGCTTTTTATCCCTCATCTTTAATTATGAATGCAGTACCCGCAATCAAGGCTGGAGTAAAAAGAATTGTTTGTATCACACCACCAACTAAATCAATTAATCCATATTTTATAAAATTAATAAGGGAATTAGGTATTAAAGAAACATATTTTGTTGGAGGAGCTCAAGCAATTAGTGCACTAACGTTTGGCACTCAAACTATTAAGCCAGTCAATAAAATATTTGGACCTGGTAATGCTTATGTAGCAGAGGCAAAAAAACAATTGTATGGAAAAGTAGGTATAGATTTACTAGCAGGACCATCTGAAATAATAGTTGTTGCAAATAACAATAATAATCCAGATTGGGTAGCTTCAGATCTAATAGCTCAAGCAGAACATGATGAAAATGCACAATCAATTTTAATTACGGATAGTAAAGATTTTGCGACTAAAGTCTTAAGTTCAATTAAAAAAATTAAAAAAGATTTATCAAAAAAGAAAATAATTGAAAAAAGTTTAAATAATAATGGAATTATTGCTTTGGTCGATAATATAGAACTTGCTTCAGAAATCATAAATTTTGTTGCACCAGAACATTTACATATTCACATTTCTAATAATAAAAAATTATTATCGAACATAAATAATGCTGGCGGTATATTTTTAGGTGAATACTCTGTCGAAGCTTTTGGTGATTATATTGTAGGAACTAACCATGTATTGCCGACATCAGGAGCGGCAAAATTTTCATCAGGTCTAGGTGTTTTAGATTTTATGAAAAGAACCTCTGTTGTTGAGATGAATAAAAAATCTTTTAATGTTCTTTCGGAAGATACAAAAAAAATGTCAGAACTTGAAGGTCTAGATGGACATAAATTGTCAGTTAAAATTAGACAAAAGAAATAATTTTTACTATAAGCTTATAAAAATATGCCAAAAGAAGGATCGATTGAATTTCAAGGAGTTGTATTAGAACTTCTTCCAAATGCAATGTTTAAAGTAAAATTAGAAAATGATCATGAAATTCTTGCTCACTCATCAGGAAAAATGAGAAAAAATAGAATAAGAGTATTAGCTGGTGATAAAGTAACAGTAGAAATGACACCTTATGATTTAACAAAAGGCAGAATTACTTTTAGATGGAAATAAAAAAATCTAAAAAAAATAATATCATTTCTTTAAAAAAAAAATCTAAATGCCCAACATGTAAAGAGGTTTCTAAGGAACCATTTATACCTTTTTGTTCAAAAAAATGCGCTAGTCTTGATTTGATGAAATGGCTAACTGATGAACATGGGCTGCAAATAAAATCTGATTAATTATCTTATTTTTAATTGAATTTAATTATAAATACTTTATCTGATGTCTTGTGCCCAGGTAGCTCAGTTGGTAGAGCAGAGGACTGAAAATCCTCGTGTCGGTGGTTCGATTCCGCCCTTGGGCACCACTTTTTTTTACTTTTTTTTGAGGGTAACTTTTTTGCTTTTGCAAAGATAAACTACACAGCTTTTATTAGAGAAAAGTCTAAGTTTTGATAATTTTTGGTTAGGTAATTAGGTCGTAAATGTTACCTTTAATCACCCTCGAAATGTTTTGTTTTATTTACGCTATTTAATCCTATAATTCTTCAAAATTAGACTCTTAAAAAATTTGTGTTAAAGTGTTCTATTATGACTAAAAAAATTTTAGTTTTTTCAAATGGTGAAAAAATTGGAGATGGAATAATTAAATTACAACTTCTTCACGAAATTAAAACAAGACTTCCAGACTATAAATTATATTGGCTTACTAATAAGGGTAAAACTGTTTATTCAAGCACTCTTAAATTCATTGCAAGTAATTATATTGATGAGATTCTTGATCAAGCAGATCTTAGTCCATTTTTTTGGAATAAAATATCAAAAAGATATAAATTAGAAAATGAATTTTTTGATTATATTTTAGATACACAAAAATCATTAATAAGAACTATAGCATTAAAACGAATCAAGCATAGAAATTTTATTTCTGGATCAGCTAATGGTTTTTTTTCTTCTAAAAAAATTAAAAGTAACAAGAAAAGAAAGTATTATTTAAACTACATTTTAGATTTATTAGATTTAATAGTTATTAAAAAAAATAGAAATGATTTTAAAATTCCAATCAGTGAAAATCTCGAAGGAGTCATAAGTAATATTTTATTAAAACATAAAAGCTATGTAGGAATTGCACCTGGTGCTGGAGAAAAGAATAAGATTTGGCCTTTAGAGAAATACATCGATTTATGTAACTATCTTCAAGTAAATAATAAGACTATAGTTTTTTTTATTGGACCTGATGAACTTCATTTAAAAGAAAAATTAAAAAATATCTTTCCTCACTCAATATTTATCGAGGATCATATTACTGGATTTCAAAATATAGAAATTATTATGGCTACCACCAAATATTTACAATTAGCCATATCGAACGATAGTGGAGTTAGTCATATGTTATCAACTGGATATTGCCCATTAATTAAACTCTTTGGTCCAAAAGATTCTAGAAAATTTACTCCTGAAAATCCAAATCTATTTTCTATATCTTCAAGTGATTTTAACTCAAAAAATATTAATAAAATACCTGTCTCTAGAGTGATTGAAGAAATAGAAAAAGTTCTGATTTAAAATTTCATATATTAGAAGGTAGACAAGTATATTTTTCATCATTACTTGTTTACTTTTATATGTTCAAATTTGACAAACTTGTATTTGGCGATGCAGGGTGGGGCGATGAATTTCTTATAGCAACACTTATGACTCTACTAGTAAGCATTTTATCAATGGGTTTGGGTCTTTTTTTAGCAATTATTACAGTATGGGCAAAGATAATACAAAACAGAATAACAAGATTTATTGCAAATTTTTATACAACTGTAATTAGAGGTGTTCCTGAATTATTAGTTATTTATCTAATTTTCTTTGGTGGCAATGCTGTTGTTATGAGTATCGCTAAAGTATTTGGATATAATAAATATATAGAACTAAACGCACTTACAATTGCAACAATAGCCATTGCAGTAATATCAGCTACATATTCCAGTGAAGTTTTAAGAGCTTCTTATTTGGCTATATCTAAGGGTCAAATAGAAGCTGCAAGAGCACTGGGTATGAATAAATTTAGTATTTTTTTTAAAGTTATTTCGCCCCAAGTTATAAGACATGCTTTACCGGGAATAGGGAATGTATGGCAAATAACTCTTAAAGATACTTCCCTTATTTCCGTAACTGGTCTTGTTGAAATTATGCGTCAATCTAGAATATCTTCTAACGTTGAGCATTCACCTTTAACTTTCTTAATAACAGCCGCAATATTGTATTTATGTTTAACAACAATTTCTGGCAGGGTTTTTAAAACGCTAGAAGTAAATTATTCAAAAGGATTTTCGACATGATTGAATTTTTAAATAGTATTCAAAATTCTCTTATTTATAAAAATTTCTTTTTGGTCCTATCTGGCTTAGATAATACAATTTTATTATTATTAATTTCATTACCAATTGGTTTTGTCTTAGCGTTATTATTTGCTCTAGGAAGAGTTTCTAAAATTACATTATTATCAAGAACAATTGCTAGTTATATTTTTGTCATTAGAGGAACCCCTTTACTTGTTCAAATATATTTAATTTATTTCGGTTTAGGTTCTGTAAAATTTATTCGAGAAAGTTTTTTGTGGTATGCATTAAAAGAACCTTTTTGGTGTGGAGTTATAGCCCTTACAATTAATACTGTTGCATACGGAGCAGAAATTTTTAGAGGTGGCATACAATCAATTGAGAAAAGTCAGGTTGAATCAGGCTTATCTCTTGGGTTTGGAAAATTTTTACTTTTAAGAAAAATTATTCTACCTATAGCTATACGAAAAGTTCTACCTTCTTACGGTAATGAATTAATACTAATGGTTAAAGCAACCTCTTTAGTTAGTCTGACAACCTACATGGAAATGACAGGTATTGCTAGAAAGATAATGGCTAAAACATTTGCACCTGTTGAAGCATTTATTGCTGCAGGAATTCTTTATCTTTTTTTAAATTTTCTAATGGTTCAATTTGTTAAATATTTAGAATGGAAATATAATCCACACTTAAGATTAAATAATTAATTTCTAAATTTTTTATGACAAGTGCTGCAATTTGCAGCCATTGCTTTAATAGCATCACTTATCATCTCTTTATCTTCTAATTCTATACTTAAAGATATCATTTCGATATCGTCTACAAAGTTTTGGTTATATTCATTAAATGTCTCACGATCACTCCAAATATTATCACTAGCTCCTTCTGCTTGACTATTTTCAGGATAAAAATCTTTAAATTCAGATGCTGAGTGAAGAAGAGTTGCATTAAGCTCTAACATTTCCTCATATTGATCTGAATTTGATAATCTGTAAAGTTTCGATGATGTGCTTTTAATTTTTTGCATTATTGCCATTCTTTCGTTAACAATCTTTTCTAACGATTTGTCCTCTAAAGTTACTTTGTGAGCTACAACATATAAAGGAATGAATGAAATTAAAGTACTTATTGTTATTTTAAAGAATATACCCATTATTTGTTATTATATTATGCAAGTAATTATGTCCTAATTTTGCATATTCAAGAGGGTTTGCTTTTTGAGGATCCTGCTCAGCTTCAATAATTAACCATTCCTGATATTTTGCCTCATATAGTATCTTAATTAATGGATCGTAATCGATGCAACCATCTCCTGGAACAGTGAAAACACCATCTAAAAAAGACTCTCTAAAACTTAAGTCATCTTTAATAGATTTTAAAAAAACATCTTTTCTAATATCTTTACAATGAACATGGTTAATTCGAGAAATATAATTTTTTAATACTCTTTCGTAATTTGCTTCAGCAAACATTAAGTGTCCAGTATCGTAAAGCAAAAATGTATTTTGATTTGTCATATCCATAAATCGATCTACATCTTCCTCGGACTGTATAATAGTTCCCATATGCTCATGATACGACATTGGCATTCCTTCACCCATCAGCATATCAGATAATTCACTGATTTTTTTGCAATAGCTATCCCATTCATCTTTTTCAAGTATTGGTCTTTTACTAAGAGCTTTTGATTGATCGCCTTGGATTGAACCAGATACATCAGCAAAAACAAAAACATCCGCATTAATTAACTTTAATAAATTTAAATGATCTTGGAGTGCTATCCATTCTTCTTTTACACTTCTTTCTCTTAGCATTGCGCCATACCAACCACCTGGCATTTTTAAATTAAATTTTTCTAAAAGATATTTTGTTATTCCAGGATTTCTGGGAAATTTTCCACCTAATTCAATACCTGAAAATCCAGATGTGCTTGCATCCTCTAAACATTTTTCAATAGGAGTGTCACCTCCTAGTTCTGGCATATCATCATTGCTCCAGGCAATAGGCGCGATACCAAGTTTAATTTTCATGAAGTTTTACATATTTCATGATAGATGAAAAATAAAGATAAATATGAACATATTATTAGTCGATGGAAATGAAAAAGAAGCTTCTGATCGATATATAAAATTGGGTATGGATACTCAATTTCAAGTATATGAAAAAATTTTAAAAAAATATTCTAGTTCAACTATCAATATTACAACAATTCATCCTGCTGTTCATAATAATTATCTTCCTTCAGGAATAAGTCTTGACGATTTCGAAGCGGTTGCTTGGACAGGAAGCTTACTTAATATATATAACATGACAAAATCCATAACTAATCAAATAGATTTAGCTAAAGAATTATTTAAAAAAAAGAATAAAATATTTGGTAGTTGTTGGGGGCTTCAGGTTTTAGTAACTGCCGCAGGAGGTAAAGTAAGAAAAAATCCAAATGGTCTTGAAGCAGTTTTAGCTAAAAATATTACATTAAATCTTCAATTGGAGTTGGAAATTTACTTTTGAGAGGAATAGGAGATACTATTAGAATATCATTGTCAGATGAGCCAGAGGAAGAGGTGAGAGTTGGTTTTGAAATCCTGAAAAGTCTAGGATTAAGGAATAGAGGTGTAAAAATTATATCATGCCCATCATGTGCTAGACAACAATTTGAAGTAATAAAAACTGTAAAAAATTTAGAAAAAAAATTAGATGATATTTCTACTCCTATAACAGTATCAATTATTGGATGTGTTGTTAATGGTCCAGGTGAGGCTACTATGACAAATATTGGAATAACAGGTGGTGGTAATGATACACATATGATTTATCTTGATGGTAAAAAAAATAATGTTGTAAAAAATGTAGATTTAGAAAATTATCTTGAAAATCTTATTAGAAAAAAAACAAAAGAAATAGAACTTAGTAATTAAAATGAAATTAAGATCAGTAAGAGGAACACATGATATTTTTGGTGAAGAAATAGAAAAATTCAATCGTATTTCAAATATTGTTTCTAAAAACGCTAATTTAAATGATTTTAAAGAAATCGAGACACCAATTTTTGAATTTAGTGATTTATTTAAAAAACCTTTAGGAGAGCAATCTGATGTTGTCTTGAAAGAAATGTACTCATTTGAAGACCGAAATAATGAATTCTTAACACTACGTCCTGAATATACGACGCCTATGATTAGAGCTGCAATCACAAATAATCTCTTAAATGATCTTCCATTAAAAATCTTTGGTATTGGACCAATGTTTAGAAGAGAAAGACCACAAAAGGGTAGATATAGACAATTTAATCAGATAAATTTTGAAATACTTGGTACCAAAGATTTTCTTGCAGATGTTGAATTAATATTACTGTCAAATAATATTTTAAAAGAACTTTTGCCTAAATCAAAAATAAAACTTCAAATTAATTCTTTAGGAGATAAAAAAACCTTAATTGATTTTAAAAAAAGTCTTACAAAGTATTTTAATATTAATAAAAAAAAACTATCAGAAGAAAGTATTAATAAAATAGATACCAACCCATTAAGAATATTGGATTCAAAAAACGAGGAAGATATAGAAATTTCACTATCTTCTCCTAAAATATACGAATATTTAACTGATGAAGCTAAAAAGCACTACGAGGATCTTAAAAAATCATTAAACAT
>CACBQR010000025.1 GCA_902541435.1 uncultured Alphaproteobacteria bacterium | reverse complement strand
CAGAATTATGTGTGTGATCATGATCGTGCTGATAATATGTCAACGTTTTTGATCTATGTTCACCAAATAATTCTATATAGGCTTTATCTTTTATAACTGTACTTGGTTTTCCTGAACAACAGATATGCCCATTTAAACAAACTACATGATCTGTAGCAGACATAACAAAATGCAAGTCATGGGAGACTAATAAAATTCCACAATTTAGGTTTGCAGAAATATTTTTGATAATATTATAAAGATCAATTTCCCCATTAAAATCAACTCCTTGAACGGGTTCATCTAAGACTAGTAATTCTGGTTTTTTTGCGATAGCTCTTGCTAGAAGAACACGTTGAAATTCTCCACCAGATAGACCATGAATTTGTTCCTTGAAAAGTTTTTCTACTCCAGTTTGATTTAAAGATTCACTAACTTCATTATCATTGAGATTATTGGTTAATCGCATGAAATCTACAACTCGTAATGGCATTGTCCAATCGATATTAATTTTCTGAGGAACATATGCGATTTTATCTGTATACCTTTTCATTGAACCTTCATCAGGTTCAAGAATACTTAGCACCATTTTAGCTGTTGTTGTCTTTCCAGAACCATTAGGTCCTATTAGCGTAACTATTTGACCACGCCTTACTTCAAGAGATACACCTCTTATCAACCATTTTGGAGACTTATAAACACCTGCGTTTTCCAAATTTACTAATAAATTATTTTTACTACTCATTTTTCTATTTACAATGCAAAATGTAATATTATAACATTACACTATTTAACAGACTTATTTTTAATAGGAATACTTTTATGAAACAAACGAATTTTTTTCTACATATATTTAAGATTATGTTATTTTCGGGAATTCTTGTTGCAACTGCATCTGCAAGAGCAGAGTTAAAGGTTGTTACTACAATTAAACCACTACATTCATTAATTTCAAACGTTATGGATGGAATAGGTGAGCCTGGACTCATAATCGATGGAAGTATATCACCACACAGTTTTACAATGAAACCTTCTCATGCGAAAATGCTTGAAGAAGCAGATGTCATTTTTTGGATTGGAGAGGGTATTGAAACATCAATGGAAGAACCTCTAGACACAATTGCAAAAGATGCAGAAGTAATTGAATTTATGGAACTTGATTCAATTGCTAAATTAAAATTTAGAGAAGAATCAATTTTTGGTGACCATGACGATCACGACGACCACGATGACCACGATGATCATGACGACCACGACGACCACGATGACCACGATGATCATGACGACCACGATGATCACGATGATCATGATGATCATGACGACCACGATGACCACGATGACCACGATGATCATGACGACCACGATGATCACGATGATCACGCACACGGTGCACATGCTTTTGAATGGGCAGGATTGTTTGATCTAAAAGCGGGAACATATAAGTGGTCTGCTGCTAAAGTTGATGGCGATTATGCTGACCCTGCTATGAAGTTAGTATTACTAGCGGCTGATGATATTGAAGCAGTTGAGGAAACGGCTGAAGAACTTTTAGAAAGTAAAACTTCCGCAAAAAAAACAAATGGCGGAACTCTTGTTGCTAAGGAGATTGCATACTCTTTAAATTTTGATGATTCTCAAAATATGACTGTGTTTACAGTTGAAATTGCTGAGAATGGAAAATATGCTTTCTTCACAGAGCATATGCCTTTTGAGTTTGAAGCAAATGAACATTTCTTCAAAGATACCTCTGGTGTAGATATAGAACCAATTGCTCAAGAACCAGAAATGGATGGTCACGATCATCATGATCATCACGGCCATGCACACGGTGAATTTGATGCTCACATTTGGCTAGATCCAATGAATGCTAAAGAAATGGTTCATGAAATAGCTCATGAGTTAGGTGATTTAGATCCTGCCAATAAAGAGAAATATGAAGCAAATGCTGAAGCAACAATTAAAGCTTTAGATCAGCTTATTAGTGATGTTGGTACAGATATTAATTCTGATGCAAAATTTGTTGTCTTCCATGACGCCTACCAATACTTTGAAGAAAGATTTGGTGTAAGAGCTGCAGGAGCTTTAACATTGAATACTGATGTTTTACCTGGTGCAAAGCAAATAGCTGATATTCAGGATGTTATTAAGGATAAGGGAATAAAATGTATTTTCTCTGAACCTCAATTTAATCCAAAGATTATTACAACAATAGCTGAGGACATGAATATCAAAACAGGAGTTTTTGATCCTTTAGGTGCTAACATTGATGCTAGTAAGTCACTTTACTTTACGTTGATAAGTAATCTCGGGGACGAGCTTAAAGGCTGTTAAATTTTAATATTTAAATAAATTCCACCTTGTATTAAGGTGGAATTTATAAAACTAATTATAAGGAAATTGATATGGAAAATACTTCTCAGGTTCCAGTTACTGTTTTAACAGGGTTTCTTGGAGCTGGAAAAACAACTCTTTTAAATCGAATATTAACTGAACAGCATGGAAGGAAATATGCTGTCATAGTTAATGAATTTGGTGAACAAGGTATCGACAATGATCTTGTTGTTGATGCTGATGAAGAAGTATTTGAAATGAACAACGGGTGCATTTGTTGCACTGTTAGAGGTGATTTAATTAGAATTCTAAGTGGCTTAATGAAACGTGCTGATAAGCTTGATGCAATTATTGTTGAGACAACTGGTTTAGCAGATCCAGCACCAGTAGCACAAACCTTCTTTGTTGATCAAGATGTTGCTGATCGTACAAAATTAGATGCAATTGTTACAGTTGCCGATGCTGTTCATCTAAGTTCTCAATTAGTCGATCATCATGAAGCAGAAGAACAAATTGCTTTTGCTGATGTAATTTTGTTAAATAAAGTTGAACTTGTTGAAGATAATGACATTGTAAAAGTTAATGATCGTATTAGAAAAATTAATCCTTTTGCTAAGATTATTAAAACAACACGTTGTGATGCACCTCTTGATGAAATCGTAGGCTTAAATGCATTTAGTCTAGATAGAGTATTAGATATTGAACCTGACTTTCTTGAATCAGATCATGATCATGAACATGATGATGATGTTACTAGTCTATCCTTTGTATCTGATACACCATTAGATATGGATAAGTTCCAAGATTGGTTTGGAAATTTGCTCAGGACTAAGGGTCAGGACATACTTCGATCAAAAGGAATTTTGAACTTTAAAGGTGAAGAAGAGCGATATGTATTTCAAGGAGTACACATGCTCATGGATGCTTCACCAATGGGACCTTGGCCTAAAGGAAAAGATAGAAGTTCTCGAGTAGTATTTATTGGTCGTGATCTTGATAATATGAATCTTAAGGAAGGCTTTGATAATTGTAAATCAGCATGAACGCTGATTTAGAAACACTTCAAGAATCAAATAAAACTGAACTTGAAAGAAGAGGTTCAATTTTTAATATTGGAGCCCCAGCTACAGAAGCGGTTACAATTCGTGATCAAATAGCGGTAGGATTTGGAGACGGTACTGTAAGATTTTTTCAATCTGGATCTGATCCTAAAACTGTTAAAGCACATAAGGGTGTAGTGTTGAGTATGACAAATTATGAAGATCATGTGTTAACGGGAGGAGAAGATGGACGTTTTCTAAAAATATCATCTGATGGAAATATTGATGAAATTTTTAATTTTGGTTCAAAGTGGGTTGACTGTGTAGCTTCCCACAAAGATACTAAAGTTTGTTCATCAGGAAAGACTGTTTATATTTGGACAAAAAACAAAGATAAACCACAAACTTTAGAGCATCAAAGTACTGTTGCTGGATTAGCATTTGATAATAAAGGCAAGCGTCTTGCGGTCTCAAGATACGGTGGAGTAACAGTGTGGAAACTTAATAATAATAAATGGACAGCATCAAATTTTACATGGAAAGGATCGCATGGAACTGTAACGTTTAGCCCAGATACAAAATATATTGTAACTGCAATGCAAGAAAATCAAATTCATGGTTGGCGCATAAACGACAAAGCTGATTTAGCAATGAGAGGTTATCCATCAAAAATTAAAAGTTTTACTTGGGTTGGTGATACACCGTATTTGGTAACATCTGGATCCAGTGATGCAGTTTGCTGGCCATTTGATGGTAAAGAAGGACCAATGGGGAGAAAGCCAATTGTTGTTGCAAACGGTGGTAAAGAACTTGCAACATTTGTTAAAGCACTAAATGGAGAAAAAGCTGTTTTCACCGGTTTTACAGATGGGTCAGTTTTATTAGCAGAAATTGATGAAAGTAAAAAACCAATTATGATTAGAAGTTCAACAGGTTCGGAAGTTTCAACAATAGCGATATCTAGTGATAATTCACAAATATTAATTGGGGATATGAAAGGTTCTATTCTTTTATCATCTTTATGGGCAGACAATTAAAGGAGAAAATATGTTTAATCGTAAAACTCAAAATGTTGAAAAAATAAGAAATCTTAAACATTTAATTTCCAAGAAATATAAATTACCAGAAAATACTATAATAAGTATTGCTGAGCTCAGTTGTCATGAGCCTGATTGTCCACCAATCGAAACTGTAATTACTGCAAGAAATGAAGACGGATCAATGAAAAATTGGCGAGTTGCAAAATCAATAGAAGAAATAGAGGAGTCAGATATTAATAATCTAACAAACCACACCCATTAGATTATTAAATTTAGAATAAAAATGTCAAAAAAACAAAAAGAAATAATATTATCTGTTTGTCTCACATGTACCCTTAATAAAGCTCAAAATAATAATAAACTTGCAGGAGAAAAACTTGCACAAAAATTAATTGATAAATTTAAAAATACAAAAAATGTAACTTTAAGAGGTGTAAATTGCATGAGTAATTGTAAACGTTCATGTATTGTATCCTTTACCGCAGAAAATTGTTTTACCTATGTGTTTGGAGATATAGATCCTGAAAATTCTGCTTATATTGATTCAATAGAGGAACTGCTATTATCCTATAGCAAATCTGATGATGGTTTTTTGAGACGTAGACATAGACCTGAAATATATAGATCTAATATCGTTGGTAGATTTCCTCCAATAAATAGTAAGTCAGATATTATTATTAATTTAAAATAGTAAAATTTTAAAAAAAATTAAATTATAATTATTTATTTCTGAATTTTGTTTAATTTAGAATGTATTATTAACAGCAATCTCCACCTTCACAAGTGCAACAACAGCTGCAGCTGCAACCACACTTTGGTGGGTTTGGATTTTGATTTTTCATAATCATACCTATATATTCTTATAATAATTTAAAATACAAATGAGAAAAGCATTAGAAATTAAACAATGTATGAAGACTTTCGAGGGTGATGGGATACCTGTAACGAGAGCTTTCCCTGTCCCTGGTATGAGAGAAAATGATCCATTTCTTCTTTTTGATCATTTCGGCCCAATTAATTATGAGCCAGGAGGGGCAACTGGTGTACCAGCACATCCTCATTGTGGATTTGAGGCAATTACTTATATGCTTGGTGGTGAAGTAGAGCATAGAGACTCATTTGGCGGACAAGCAGAAATTGAAACTGGTGATGTACAATGGATGACAACTGGGTCAGGTTTAATCCATTCTGAGTTAGTAACAGAAAAATTTAAGAAGAGTGGTGGTATCATGCAAGGTTTACAAATCTGGGTTAACCTTCCAAAAAAAAATAAAAAAGTGAAACCTTGGTATCAACATATTAAAAGAAACACTATTCCAACAGTATCTGAAAATGCAAATATAGAAATTAAAGTTCTTGTGGGTGAAATAAATGGAACCAAATCCAAAGTTCAAACATATTCACCTGTATCAATATTTGATATTCAATTTTCAAAACCAGATATGACAAAGTTTAATGTTGATAAAGAACAAAATCTTATGATCTATATTATTGATGGTCAGTTGCAGTTCAATGAGCAAGATAAAATTGCTAATAAAGGTGATATGATTTACTTTGATCAGTCAAGTGATGAGATTCAACTTACATCAATATCAGAAAAAGGATCCTACCTAGTTTTAGCAGGTAAGCCGCTTAAAGAACCTGTAGCACGTTATGGTCCTTTTGTGGCGAATTCTGAAGGAGAAATCAAGCAAGCAATGATGGACTATCAGGAAGGAAAGATGGGAAGCTTAGCTTAAGCTAATTGACGTAACATTTCACCAGCTACAATAGCAACTGAACTACTAAGATTAATCGATCTAGGCCCCTTTATCATTGGTATTGTTAATCTTTCATCGACAGAGCTATGAACAAAATCTGGTGCTCCTGCACTTTCTCTGCCAAATAAAATAATATCATTTGTTTGAAATTTATAATCGAAATAACTTTTTTTACTTTTAGTTGTTAGAAGAACGAGTCGATATGAATTATCTTTTGACCACTCATAAAATTTTTCCCAACTTAAATGTTTTTTTAATTCTAGATAATCATAGTAATCCATTGATGCTCTTTTTAATCTCTTATCATCAATCACAAAGCCAGCTGGCTCTATTATATCTACTGGTATTCCAAGACAGGCACCTAGTCTAAATATGTTTCCTGCATTCTGTGGTATGTCGGGTTCAAATAGAGCAATTCTCATGTTTTTTTACTATATTATTTTATTACTTGCGTCACGCTGGCACATATTTAAAAAGTATTTTTTTGAGTAATTAAGATATAAGAAATTCACAATAAATGGCTAAAAAACCCAAAAATAAGAGAAGAGATTTTCTACAACTTAGCACTGTAACGCTTGGTGCTGTTGGAACAGCTGCTTTTATATGGCCTTTTCTAAAAAGTATGAGTCCAGCAGAAGACACATTAGCTGCAGGATCAACCGAAGTAGATATTAGTGCTATTGAAGAAGGTCAAAGTATAACAATAAAGTGGCGTGGAAAACCTGTTTTCATTAAAAAAAGAACAAAAGATGAGATTAATGCAGCTAAAATGGTTCAAGCTTCTGACTTAAGAGATCCACAAGATGATGCAGATAGAGTACAAAAAGAAGAATGGTTAGTTTTAGTGGGAGTATGTACACACTTAGGTTGTGTTCCACTTGGTCAGAAGGTTTCAGATATGAAAGGTGAGTACGATGGTTGGTACTGCCCATGTCATGGTTCACATTACGATACATCAGGTAGGATAAGAAAGGGACCAGCACCAAAAAACTTGGACGTTCCGCCCTATACCTTTTTAAATGATAATACTATAAAGATAGGATAAAATGGATAAGAATAGAAAAGTACATCAGTTTAAAAACCCTGTCCTTAATTGGATAGAGTTTCGTTTACCAATTATTTCTTACTTCAAAAAAGAATACGGTGATTATCCAATGCCTAAAAATTGTAATTATTTTTGGAGTTTTGGTGCATTAGCAACAATTACACTTGTTACAATGATAGTAAGCGGAATTTTTCTTGCAATGAATTACACACCACATACTGATATGGCATTTGATAGTGTTGAAAGAATAATGCGAGATGTCAATTACGGTTGGTTAATGCGATACATTCATTCCAATGGTGCAGCCTTTTTCTTCATCATAGTTTACATTCATATAGTAAGAGCAATGTATTTTGGTTCTTACAAATATCCAAGAGAGCTTAATTGGATTTTAGGCGTATTCATATTTTTATTAATGATGGCAACTTCTTTTCTTGGTTACACATTACCGTGGGGACAAATGTCTTATTGGGGAGCTACAGTTATAACAAATTTATTTAGTGCAATTCCATTTATTGGTGAGGGATTAAAAACATGGCTTCTTGGTGATTACAATGTTGGAAATGCTACTTTAAATCGTTTCTTTGCTCTTCATTATGTTTTACCATTTGTTATTTTTGGTGTTGTAGGATTACATGTTGCTGCAGTTCATGTTCATGGTTCAAATAACCCTGATGGGATTGATATTAAAACTAACAATGACTCAGTAAACTTTTTTCCATATATGTTAATTAAAGATACAGTAGCTATGTGTGCTTTTGGTGTTGCTATTTCTGCAGTAATATTCTTTGGACCAAATCTTATGGCTGAAGTTGATAATTATATTCCAGCAGATCCACTTGTTACTCCAGCTCATATTGTTCCAAACTGGTATCTTGCACCTTTTTATGCAATTTTAAGAGCAGTTCCCGATAAATTAGGAGGGGTTCTCCTAATGTTTGGTGCGATAGTAATTCTCTTTGTTCTACCTTGGCTTGATAGATCAAAAGTGAGAAGCTGTAATTATAGACCAATATATAAGTGGTTTATGATGGGCTTTTTTGTTAACTTCTTTGCATTAGGCTACGTTGGTATGCTTCCTGCTGAAGGTTTATATCTTTTAATTGCTAGAGTAGGTTTACTTTACTACTTTGGTTTTTTCTTTATCATTACACCTTTTGTTGGTTGGATAGAGAAGCCAAGTAAGCTACCGCTCAGTATTAGTGATGTTTATGCTAAAAATATATCTCCTAATATTGGTGGAGGAGAAAAAGGAATTCCTTCACCAGCAATGCAAAAAGATACAAATCTATAATGCGCCTACTACTTATTATTTTTTTATTATTCTCTTCAAATTTATTTGCCGCAGAAATGAGTACTGAAAAAATGCCAAAACATGATTGGTCTTTTAAAGGTGTAACAGGAACTTTTGATAGAGCTGCAATTCAAAGGGGCTATAAAGTTTATAGAGAAGTATGTGCAGGATGTCATTCAATGAAACTTCTGTATTACAGAGATCTTATCGATGTTGGTTTTTCCGAAGCTCAAGTAAAAGTTATTGCTTCTGAATATACTGTATTAGATGGTCCAAATGATGACGGTGAAATGTTTGAAAGGCCTGCTAGACCAGCAGACAGATTTGTTAATCCATACGCCAATGACAATGAAGCGAGAGCAAATAATAATGGAGCCTATCCTCCTGATTTAAGTGTAATTACAAAAGCTAGAAAATATGGAGTTGATTATATTTACAATCTTCTTCTTGGTTATGTTGAGCCTCCAGAGGGAATGGAAGTGGGTAATGGAATGTGGTACAATAAATGGATGGCTGGAAATCAAATAGCTATGCCAGCACCTATAACCGATGGAAGCGTAGATTATGATGATGGCACTGATAATAATGCAGAACAGTTATCGGCTGATGTAACACATTTTCTTCACTGGGCTGCTGAACCAGAAATGGAAGAAAGAAAAAATTTAGGAATCAAAGTAATATTATTCTTTATTATTTTAGGGACAATTGTGTACTTAGCAAAAAACAGACTTTGGCGAGACGTTACTTAGACATTAAATAAAAAGTTCATTACATCACCATCTTTGACGACATAATCTTTACCTTCTTGTCTTAACTTTCCTGAATCTCTACTTCCAGCATCACCATTATTTTCTATATAGTCTTCATAAGAGACAGTTTCTGCTCTAATAAATCCTTTTTCAAAATCAGTATGAATTTTTCCAGCAGCTTGAGGTGCAAGTGTTTCTTTTTTTATTGTCCATGATCTTGTTTCTTTTGGACCACATGTAAAATAGTTTATCAAACCTAAAAGTTCATATCCTGATTTTATAACCTTATTCAATGTTGTTTGATCTAAATTAAGTTCTTTAAGAAATTCAAGTTTTTCTTCTTCATTATCTAATTCGGCTATTTGTGCTTCTATTGATGCAGAGATTAAAACTACAGAATGATTATTTTTTTTGGCAAACTCGATGACTTTTTTTGATAACTCGTTTCCAGTGTGAATAGATTCTTCATCTACATTACATATGTACATAGTAGGCTTTAGACTAATTAAGTTAAGACTATTTACAAAGTCAATTTCATTACTAGCAAATTCATCAATTTTTAAGATACTATTAGCATCTAGCATTTGTAAGATTTTATTTATTATATCAAATTGATGTTTAGCTTCTTTATCATTTGCTTTTAATTTTTTTTCTAAACCAGTTTTTTTATTATTTAAGCTTTCAAGATCAGCTAATTGTAATTCTAAATTTATTGTTTCAATA
Source organism: uncultured Alphaproteobacteria bacterium (assembly GCA_902541435.1). Taxonomy (GTDB): domain Bacteria; phylum Pseudomonadota; class Alphaproteobacteria; order HIMB59; genus CACPNW01. The sequence goes on along the minus strand of CACBQR010000025.1, from coordinate 7,989 downwards.
TCATCTAGTGGATCAATTTTTGATGATACATGAGTAATGTTAGTATCTTCAAAGCATCTCACAACATGTGCTATTGCGTCAACTTCCCTAACATGTCCTAAAAATTTATTTCCTAAACCTTCTCCTTGAGAGGCTCCTTTTACTAATCCTGCAATATCCACAAAATCCATGAAAGATGGGATTATTTTTTCACTTTTTCCAATGATTGAAAGTTTGTCTAATCTGTCATCGGGCACTGCAACTCTTCCTATATTTGGTTCTATAGTTGCAAATGGATAATTTGCCGCCTCTGCTTTATTTGATTGGGTAAGAGCATTAAATAAAGTAGATTTACCAACATTTGGTAATCCAACTATTCCACACTTAAATCCCATAATTAATTTTGCTCACTTATTTTTGTTAAAAATAGAGGAATATCTGAAAATATTAATTCTATATTTTTTACTATTTTATCAATTTTTTTATTTATTATTTCTTCTTCCGATTTTAAAAATTTATTTAAAACATAACTTGAAACTAAATCTTTATGTCCAGGATGATCAATTCCAATACGTATTCTAAAATAATTTTCCCCTATGAATTGGTCAATACTTTCCAATCCATTATGACCTCCGTTTCCACCACCTTGTTTTATTTTTACTTTAGATAATTCTAAATCAAGGTCATCATGTATAACAAAAGTATGGTCTAATTTTATTTTATAAAAATTTACAATTTCTGAAACAGCTTTTCCAGATAAATTCATGAATGTAAGAGGTTTTAACACAAAGATTTTTTGATTATTAATTACACCTGAATATAATTCTTTTATTTTATCTTCTTTGATTTTTTCCAAATTAAAATGTGAGATTATATTATCCGCTAAATGGAAACCTACATTATGTCTGGTATTATTATAATTTAAACCTGGGTTTCCAAGTCCACAAATTAAAAACATATAATGAAATATAAAGTAAAGTTACTTAGATTCTTTATTTTCTTCTTTATTATCAGAAGATTCTTCCTTCTTTTCCTCTGATTTCTCTTCACCACCTTCTGTTGCACCTTCTTCAGTTGTTTCTTCAGTTTTAGTTTCAACTTCTACAGTTGGCGGAACTAAAGTAGCTATTACGAAATCTCTATCTGAAATAGTAGGAGCAACTCCTTCAGGTAGCTGAATATTACTAATTTTTACTGCATCACCTATTTCACTTTCAATTAAATCAAATTCTAGTTTGCTAGGTATATTATTTGCATTACATGTTAGTTCAACAAGTCTTCTAACAGTATTTAAAACTCCACCTTTTTTCAAACCAGGACATTTATCTTGATTTAAAAATTCGACAGGAATTTCAACATTTACTTTTGTATTTTCTTGAACTCTTAGAAAATCAAAATGTATAAGACGATCACTAACAGGGTGATATTGTAATTGTTTAGGAAGTATTTTTTCTTTCTTTCCATCTACATCAAGATCTATAATTGTTGAATAAAAAGAACCAGTACCCATTAATTTTTTGAGTATTTTATCCTCTAAAGCAATTTTCTTAGGCTCAGTTCCCTTGCCATAAATAATACCAGGAACTAATCCCTTCATCAGAAGACTATGATTTGAACCAATATCTTTATTTCTTTCTATCGCTTTAAAATCACTCATAAAATAAAAAAAATTTAATCGAAAAGGGCGGACACTGAAGTATCAGTGTTAATCCTTTTAATCGCATCACCCATTAAAGGAGCAATACTAATATGTCTAATGTTTTTTGTGCTTTTTACCTCATTAGAAGGCTCTATTGTATCTGTTAATACCAATTCTTTTATGCTTGAATTTTCAATCTTTTTTAGCGCATCTCCAGATAATACACCATGAACAATATAAGAATAAATTTCTTTAGCCCCATTTTTACTCAGAGCTTCAGCAGCATTACATAATGTGCCTGCAGAGTCAGCTATATCATCTAGTAAGATACAAGTTTTGTCTTTTACATCTCCGATGATATTCATTACCTCAGACTCACCAGCTTTTTCTCTTCTTTTATCGGCAATTGCTAGTCCAGCCTCTAACCTCTTTGCAAAAGCTCTAGCCCTAACAACACCACCAACATCAGGTGAAGCAACAACTAAATCTTTGTTTCCATTAAATCTTTCTTTAACATCATCGATTATCGGTCTTACAGAAAAAATATTATCTAGAGGAATATCAAAAAAACCTTGAATTTGACCAGCATGCAAATCCATTGTTAATACCCTATCAGTGCCCGCGGATGTAATTAAATTTGCAACAAGTTTGGCAGTGATTGGTGTTCTAGGCCCAGTCTTTCTATCTTGTCTTGCATATCCATAATAAGGGATAACAGCAGTAATCCTTTTTGCTGACCCTCTTCTTGCAGCATCAATTGTAATTAAAAGTTCCATTAAATGATCATTTGCTGGATGTGAAGTGGATTGAATAATAAAAACATCTTCACCTCTAATATTTTCGTTTATTTCAACAAATATTTCTCTATCGTTAAAAGTTCTGACAGAGGCATCTGCTAATGGAACATCAATATGTTTAGAAATTTTTTCTGCTAGGGATTTGCTACTATTACAGGCGATTATTTTCATATAATCAAATTAATTACTATATTAGAATAATAATAGATCAACTAAAATTAATCATTAAATGCAATGATATTGAGCATTCTTCCAGTATCTCTAAATTTTTGTGATTCCCTTCGATGGCTAAAAAAAACTCTCTTATTTGAGAAGGTATCTTTGTTAATATTATATATATTTTTAATACCCAATTCCTTAAATTGAAAGTTAATCAATCTTCTTAAATTAAATAAATCTTTATTTTTATTTTTGTATTTGAAGAAAATAGAGTATTTTTTATTTTTGCTTATAAACTTACTTTTAAAGTCTTTTGATACTTCAAAGTTTTTAAAACTCAAACAAGGACCAATAAGAACAACAATATTTTTTTTAATTATTTTTTGTTTAACAAAATATTCTATACCTTTAGCAGCTATATTTTTTAATGCACCTTTCCAGCCAGAATGAAGGGCGCAAATATATCTTTTATTTTTATCAAAAATAAAAATTGGACAGCAATCTGCTGTTAAAACGCCTAAAGCTATTTGCTTACTGCTCGTGATTAAACCATCTCCAGAATATTTTTTACCTATATTTTTTTGTTTAATTTCTACAATCTTGTTTGAGTGTATTTGACTAATAAATTTAATATTTTTTTTGATATTTAAATTTTTTAGACAAATATCAATATTTTTATTTACATTAACTTTAGTATCTTTGCGGTTTAAGCTACAGTTAAGTGAATAGTTTTCTTTTTTTGATACTCCACCATTTCTAGTAAAAAAACCAGCTCTAACAAATGATTTAGTTTTTGCATGTGTAAAATAATTTTTAATAATCATAAGTTAGAAACAACAAGACACTTAAATAGGTTTCCCATCTTATCAACATTAATTAATCTATCCACTTCTTCTTCCAATAAATTTTTATTTAAATTTGAATTTTTAGTTAGCAATTTTTGCTTTCGTTCTAATATTCCATATTTTTTTAAAAAATCTCTTTGTGAAACAAATTCGTTTATTTGTAATTTATTTTGTTTTGCTATTTCAATTAATTCATTGAAATTTACATGACTTGAAATGTCTTGTTGGCCTATATTTTCAAATATACTGGTTTTTTTATGGTTATATATTGCTTGTAACGTAAAGTTTTTTATTTTCTTATTATATCCATAATCGATTAAAATACATATACCTCTATTTTTTTTGATATATTTACATATTTGCTCAAAATACTTATTTCTTGAATAAGAAACCTCATAAATTTTTTGTCTTTTGTAATTACTTAAATAATCTAATATTTTTTTACTAATTACTCGTTTATTTATAGAATAATATTTATTTTCCTTTTCATTAAATTTTACATATCTTTCAAACCAATGATTATTATCAATTAAAAATTGCCTTACAGGAAAACAATCAAAAAATTCATTTGAATATATTATTGAAGGCAATTTAGATCTGAAATTTAAAATTTTTGACCATCTAATTTTTGATTTTTTAAAATAATTTAAATTTTTTTCTTGTATTTTTTGTAATTCTTTATTTATTTCTATAAAATAAACATCAGCATTTTCAAAAAAATCTGGAAGTATCTTTGCAGTTCTTTCAATATCTTTAAATAAAGTGCCATTTCCTGGGCCCAATTCAATTAAATTAAATTTCGAATTAATTTTTTCTTTCCAATGATAAAGTAAATACACACCAATAATTTCTCCAAACATTTGTGAAATTTCTGGAGATGTAACAAAGTCAAATTTTCTTCCTATGGGTTTTTTGCTTAGGTAATAACCATTTCTTTGATAAAGAGCCAAGTCAATAAATTTATCTAAACGCAAATTTTTTTTATTGTTAAGTAGTTTTATTTTATTAATTTTTCTTTTGCTTAACATTTTGAATTATCAATATTCCAAAAATAAAAAAAGGTATACATAGTATTTGACCCATTGAAATAAAATTAAAAAATAATCCTAAGTGCAAATCTGGTTCTCTTACATATTCAATTAAAAATCTAAATATTGAATAAAATATTAAAAACTGACCACTAATTAATCCATAAATTTTGTATTTTTTTATCTTATAAAAATAGATTAATAATATGAGAAATAAAATAATTCCCTCAAGAAAAGCTTCGTATATTTGAGAAGGATGTCTTGGTATATTATCTATCGATGGATAAATAACTGATATATAAAAATCGGTTGGCTTGCCTATTAGTTCTGTATTGATAAAGTTTGCAATTCTACCAAAGAATAATCCAATAGGAGCAACGATTGAAACTAAATCAGATAGGTAGAAAAAACTTTTTCCATTAATCTTCGCAAATATTAAAGTACTTATTATTATACCAGTCAACCCGCCATGAAATGACATACCTCCATTCCAAATTTTAAATAGATAAAAAGGATTAGTTAAAAACTCATTAAGTTGATATAAAATAACATAACCTGTTCGTCCTCCGATAATTACACCTAATACTGCCCAAATAAGAAAGGCATCTATATTTTTATTACTGTATTGATTTCCATAAATTTTGTTTAATCTTTTAATAATATAAATCCCTAATAGAAATCCCAAGATATAAGCTAAACTATACCATCTTATCTCAATGAAACCGATTGATAAGATGACAGGATCTATTGATGGTTGAATAAAATTCATTTATCTATATTTAATATTATAACATGGTTGATAGAAACAAAATACTTTCCGATTTATCAAAATTTGCAGTTGATGCTATGAGCACTTTTTCAGGTGTTAAAGAAGAAATTGAAACAATTGTATCTTTAAGAGTTAATAAAATAATAAAAAAAATGAATCTTGTTAAAAAAGATGAATTTGATGCACTGAAAAAAATGGTGCAAAAAGTAATGATGGAAAATGAAAAATTAAAAAAAACATCTTCAAGATCAGTAAAATCTAAGAAAAAAACAGTTAAAAAGAAAAAAACTATTAAAAAGAAATCAAAAAGGTAGGAATCCTCAACTAATTCACATTTTTTATAGATTTTGCCTTGCAAAATACGAGTCCAATCTAGTAATCAAGATATAGTACTAATTATATGTGCCATGACTATATAGTGTATGGAAAATGAGAATATATTGTTAAATCCCATTGATATCATTGAAGATGTTATTCATCAAAAAAAATGGAATTTTAGTAGAGCTGCTGATCATGAATTGGTTGCTGAGATAGCATCCCATTGGTGCGCTTACAGATTATATTTCACTTGGTCAGAAAATATTAATGCGCTAAGTTTTTCAATAACTTTTGATATTAAGTTTCCTGAAACTAAACTCAATAAGGCGTACGAACTACTAGGACTTATAAATGAGAATTTATGGATTGGGCATTTTGATATAACAAGTAAAAATGGTATTCCAGCTTTTAGACATACTTTATTATCAAATAATTCAACAGAAACATTACACAAAAAATTTGAAGATCTTGTTGATATTGGAATTTATGAATGTGAAAAATTTTATCCAAGTTTTCAGCAAGTTCTCTTTGACGATATTCCTCCTAAAGAAGCTATAAAATTTTCTAATTTTGAAGTTATTGGTAGAGCTTAATTTTTATAATAAAACTGCTATATTATAGATAGATGAAAAATATCTTATTAATTGGATGTGGTCATATGGGAGGATCTTTGATGTCTGGATGGTCTAACTCTAAGAATTACACCATCAGTATTATAGATAAAAAAAAATATGCAAGTCTTAAAAAAAGAAATAGAAATAAGAAAATAAAATTTTTTAAATCAATTGATGATATTAATAATCAAAATAATTTTGATTATATAATATTTGCAACTCGACCTCTTGAATTAACAAATGTCTTTAAAGAATTAAAAAATGCAAATTTTAATAAAAAATCTATAGCAATAAGTGTAATAGCTGGCAAAAAAACAGAAATTTTTAAAAAAAATTTATTAAATATTAGCAAAATTGTAAGAGTAATGCCAAACATGCCTGCTTTAATAGGAGAGGGCGTTCATTGCATTTATACGAATAAATCTATTAATAAAAAAGAAATTAAAGAGATTGATAAATTGTTCTCTTTGAGTGGCAAAACTCTTTTTTTTAATAGTGAAACTTTTATAGACAAAGCAACAGCAGTATCAGGGAGTGGCCCGGGTTTCATATTTCAATTAATTGATATTATGCAAAAATCTGCAATTAATTTAGGTTTTACCAAAAATACAGCTAAAATTTTAATTAATGAAACTTTTAGAGGTTCCTTAAATTTATTAAATTCTAATAATGTCTCTGCTGAAAAAATGGTTGCTACTGTTGCAACTAGAGGAGGTACAACTGAAGCAGGAATAAATAAAATGAAAATAAAAAAAGTGGACAAAATTTTTAATCAAGTTTTTAACGCTGCATATAAAAGAGCAATACAACAAGGTAAAGGTAAGTGAAACAAAATAAAATATCTCTAGCAAAAAAGACATTGCAATATTTAGAGAAAAAAAAATTAAAAGATATTAATCTTATAAATCTTTTATCTAATTCAAAAGTATCAGATATGAATAATAAGATTGATTTAATCTTAAATATTAACGACTTCTTTGATTTTCAATTAAAAAAAAATCTTGTTAATATAGAAAAGTCATCACAAAGAGATATGTTATTTGAAATTATGATGGCCCGTTATGATATATTGAATGAATATCGAACTTCTGTAAAAAATATAATTAAGCATTTTATGTCCAAACCACAAGAAGTATTAAAACTCATTCCTAATTCAGTTGAAAGCAAAATTTTAATTGCTACTTATGCAAATATTAATCTTAATGGTATACAGGGTGTAATAAAAATTAAAATTATTTTTGCGCTTTATTATATAACCCTATTTACTTGGTTTAATGATGAAAATGAAAGTTTAGAAAAAACAATGAGTGTTTTAGATAAATATTTAAACAATATTGAAAAAGTTATTAAATTTTCATGAGTTCTCAAAATTTTATTAATTACAAAGAATTTGAAAAAGTAGATATACGAATAGGAACAGTAATTGAAGCCTATGAATATAATGAACTAAAAAAGCCATCTATAATTTTGAAAATAGATTTTGGTAAAAAAATTGGTATAAAAAAATCTTCTGCACAATTACAAAAATATTATAAAAGTGATGAATTGATTGATAAGCAAGTTATTGCTGTTATTAATTTTGAACCTAAACAAATTGGTAAAATTATATCAGAAGTATTAGTTCTTGGCATGCCTGATTTAGAAAATGAGCCAGTTTTATTATCTCCAGATAAACCAGTAAATAATGGGGGTAAATTATTTTAAAATCAAAGAGGAAGTAAAACTTTAAGTTGCAGACCTCCTAGATTTGACTTAGATAATTTAACATCACCTCCATGTGATCTAATAATATCCCTAGTAATAGTTAATCCTAAGCCACTTTCTCCTTTAAGTTTGTTCCT
>CACBQR010000024.1 GCA_902541435.1 uncultured Alphaproteobacteria bacterium | reverse complement strand
TAAATTTCTACAAATAATTACATTTGATAAAGATATAAAAAATACCTTTTATCCTTTAGATAAAAATATCAAATATAACAATATTTTCTCTAATGAGGTAAGTAAAACTACATCATTATTTTCATTTATATTAAAAATAGTAAAAATTAGAAAGTTTTTAATAGAAAATGATAATTCTATTTATGTTTGTTTTATGAGTAGTTCTTTCCTATTATTTGCATTAGCTAATTTTCGTCTAAATAATAAAATTATAGCCTCTGAACATATGATATATAATTACTACAGGGAAAATATATTTCAATTAATTTTGTTTAAATTATTATTTTTCAAATTAGATGAAATTATCACCGTTTCTAAACAAGCAAAAAATACTTTTCCTAAGTATATGCAAAAAAAAATAAAAATAATTAATAATCCTGTTCAAATAAAACATAAAATAATTAAACAAAAATTGAATAATGAAAAAACTCTTTTAAATATTGGAAGGATGGAAAACCAAAAAGATCATTTAACTTTAATAAAAATTTTTCATCAGGTGAGAAAGAAAAATAAAGAGGTAAAATTAATAATTATAGGTAATGGGTCAATGAAGAATCAGATAATGAATCTTATAAAACATTTAAATCTTAGTAATTATGTAACAATTTTGGATTTTCAGAGTGAAATTTCAAAATTTTATTATAAATCTTATCTCTATGTATCAACTTCTAAATTTGAAAGTCATGGTTTAACAATAAGTGAAGCACTAAATCACAAACTACCATGTCTTGCATTTAGAAGTTGTGAAGGAATTAATACTTTAATTAAAGATAATATTAATGGTTTTCTAGTTGATGATGATAAAAATAAAATAACTAATTTTGCTGATAAAATTATCTATTGTTTAGAAAATAGATCAACTATTGAAAAAATGTCAGACAAAATTACTAATTTAAATAACGATTATAAAATTTATGAAGAATGGCAAAATTTAATTAAATATCAATAACTTCAGGATTATAAATTAAACCAATATATTTTTTTTCAAAATTGAAAATTTTCCATTTATAAAATTTTTTTTTGTATACATAATCATAAAAAAAAGAATTATCTTGAATATCATCCATTACAATTATTGTTTTTGTATTAATTAATGTATTTGAAATTTTAAAAAAGTTTGCTCTACCTAAATATGTTTTATCAGAATCATAATGTAATATATCAAATTCTTTATTAAATGTTTTTTTATAAAATTTAGTATTAGCTTCATCTCCTTCTTTCATTAATTTCCATCGAGATTTTAAATTTTTTGGGACTAAAGTACCTATATAATTTTCAGGATTGCTAATTCTAAAATAAGGAAAATCACTTGAATATAATATACCTTTGTTATTTTCGTCCAATCCTTTTAGAAATGCAAAAGTAGAAAAACCAGCCCCAACCCCTGTTTCAAAAATTGTTTCAGGTTTAATAAATTTTGTTAAAAAGTATAAAATATTATATGCACCACCACCACCAAGATCATATTGGATTTGTGATAATTTTTTTTCTGAATAAACTTTTAATTCATTTTGAAATATTTTTGATTCATTCCAAAGTTTTTTATCAATATTTGAAAAAAAATTATCTATATTTTCACAATTTTTTTCTAAAAAATTAATATTTTCATCGTTTGAAATATTACCGGTAGTTATTAAGAATCTTCTAAGTATTTTTTTAACAAGTATAATTAAGCGATTTATACTTTTAGTAAACTTTATTATGTTGATGATTGTAAGAATACTCATTTCTAAATAAAAGTTGTTTAAATTAGTTTCTAATATATACAAGAAATATGTGTGGTTTTGTAGGCTTCTATAATAATTCAGATTCTTTTGAAACTTCTAAAATTCAAATAAAAAAAATGAATAAAGCGTTAATCAGAAGAGGTCCTGATGATGAATCATTTTGGATTTCAAAAAATAAAGAAGTTTATTTCGGTTTTCGAAGATTATCAATTGTTGATTTATCTGAAAATGCTAGACAGCCCATGAGTTCAAAAAACAATCGATATGTTCTAATGTTTAATGGAGAAGTTTATAATTTTGTTGAATTAAAAGAAAAACTTAATCTTGATAAAACTAGTTTAAAAAGTTCATCTGATACAGAAATTTTAATTGAGTGTATTAATAAATTTGGATTAGAAAAATCTTTAAACATGATTGAAGGCATGTTTGCAATTTGTTTATATGATACTTATAAAAATTGTATTTATTTAGCTAGAGACAGGTTTGGAGAAAAACCACTTTATTATGGAAATATAAATAATACTTTTATATTTTCTTCTCAATTATCTGCAATAAAGCAATATAAAGACTGGAAAAAAGACTTAGATATTAAATCTATCTCATTGTTCTTTAGATACAATTATGTACCATGTCCAAGATCTATATATAAAAATATTTATAAATTAGAACCAGGAAAAATTTTAGAATTCGATATTAATAGAGATGATAAAATTAAAATAAGCACATGGTTTTCTATAAAAAATTTATATTTTAATAATTATAATACTTTTAAAGGAACCTTTGATGATGCTACTAATATTTTTGCAGCAAAAGTTGATAATGCCGTTTCATATCATAAAAATCTTGAAGTAAATACAGGCATTTATTTATCAGGGGGATTAGATTCATCAGTTTTAGCAACTTGTCTATCTGATAAACACAATATTTCTACTCACACAATAAAATTTAAAAATATTGATTATGATGAGTCAGAAAATGCTTTTAGTTTATCAAATTATATACAGTCAGATCATAACGAGTATTTGGTAGAACCGGATGATATTAAAAATATAATTAAAGAAATGTATTCTATTTATGATGAACCATTTGCAGATTCATCACAAATCCCAACTTCTTTAATTTCATCATTTGCTAAAAATAAAATTAAAGTAGCTATTACAGGTGACGGAGGCGATGAATTTTTCTTAGGATATAACAGATATATATGGGCTAATAAAATATATGGTAAATTCGATAAATTACCACTCACTTTAAGAAAAATATTAATTTTCTTTTTATCCACACCTATGTTTAAGGAGTTCATAAATTTTTTAAATTTATATCTACTACCAAATAAATTAAAATTTACTCATACAATTAATAAAATAGAAAAAATTGTTGAAATTTTATCAAACACAAACGACTTTAGAAAAATATATGAAGGTTTTTTATTAAATTGGAAAGACGATATATTAATTAATAAACAAAATACTTTTGAAGACATTATTATTAACAAAGATTTGGATTTATGGGACATTGGTAAAACAAATGAAGAAAAGATGATGTTATTAGATACAATAAATTATCTAAATGACGATATACTGACAAAAGTAGATAGGGCTACTATGTTCCATAGCATTGAAGCAAGAGCACCTTTTTTAAATTTAGATTTGGTGAAGTTTGCATATTCTCTGCCAAATGAATATAAAATTCAAAATAATCAAGGTAAAATAATTTTAAGGGAGTATTTAAATAAAAAGAATATAAATAATTACAATAATTTTTCTAAAAGAGGATTTCATATACCCATTAAAGAATGGATGAGAAAAGAACTAAAAGAGTATTTTTTTGATTTTTTCAATATGGATAAAGTTAAAAAAAATAATATTATTGATAATAAAATTATACAGAATACTTTCAACGATCATATTAATTTTACTCAAAATAATGAATATAAAATTTGGTCGCTATTTATATTTTTTCAATGGTATGAAAATCAGTAAATTTTTTAAATATTTTATCATTTTGATCTTAATTTTATGCTTATCCTTTTTTTTAAAATTTAATGAAGTTAGTAAGGAACTAACTAAGAATGATATATATTATATTGAGTTATTGTTAGATGATTTTGGTATAAATAAAAATACAGATTTTAACAAAATGCAATTTGAAGAAAAACTTTTTTTTATAAATAGTATACAAAAAAAAATTATTGGAACAGAATATCAAAATAGACCAATATCTCAAAACAATGAAAGAGAGCCAGAAGATTACTATAATTTCAGACCTAACAGTTGTTTTGATAATTCTAGAATTATGCAAAGAATTTTAAAATATTTTAAAATAAAGACATTACAGGTCGCAATCTATCATAAGCAAACTTCATATTCATGGTTACAAATTTTATTCAAACCAAAATTACCTTCTCATTCAGTTACAATAGCAATAATTGATAGAAAATATATTTTAATTGATAGTACAAATAATTTCATCTCTATAAAAAACGATAATAATATTATTAATATTAAAGATCTAAACACATTTTATAATTCAAATTGGAAATTTGAAAAGCCACATCCAATATTTAAAAATAAATTTTTCTTTATTTATGGCTTATACTCAAGACATGGAAAATTTTATAAGCCATATCTTTATTTCCCCGATATAAACTATTCAGAATTTAAGTTTAATTTTATTAATTTGTAATGGCAAATATTTGTTTCTTAGTATCAGAAGGTAAAACTAAATTGTTCTTAGAAGTTACGAAATATTTGAAAAAAAATTATTCTTTAGAGGTATATTGGATAACTCCAAATAATAGATGGCATAAATGGTTAATATCGCATGGTATAGATAAAAAAAATATTTTAAATATTTCAAAACGTTTTTCCCATTATAAAAAAAATAATAGTATTAAATTATTTCAAAAAATTACTGCTTTGGAAAAAATATATAATTATAGATTTGCTAAGATTTTAACATATGATCGAATTTTATCTAAAAAGAAAAGCAATTTAGCTAATTTATATTTAATTACTAATTTTATTGAAATTGAAAAATTTATAAAAGAAAAAAAAATAAGAAGTTGTTTTTCTGAACAAACATGGGCTTTTGAGATAATTACCACTATAATATGTAAAAAATTATCAATTGATTCAAATTATTTATGTAATACTAAATTTCCTCCAGATGATTTAAATGGGAGATTTACATTTTTTAATGGATATAGTTTGGATATACTTCCAGAAATTAAAAATAAAAATATTAAAAAAGATAAAAATTTTTACATAAATTTACTTGAAAATTATAGAAAATCTTATCAGCCTGCAAATTATTATTTCACTTTTAAAAATAATAAAATTTTACACATATCAAATTTTATAAATATTTTTAAACATTTAATATATCTGATAACTGATAGATATGATTTTACAAAAAAATCTTTTTTGAATTACTATCATATAAAGTTAATATTTTAATTAATAGATATTTTAATATTTTTTTTAAATTTGATAACTTTGATAGAGAAAATATAAATAATAATTTTCTATTTTGCTTTCATAGACAGCCAGATTCAGCAATTGATGTAATAGGCAATAATCATTCAAATCAAGAAGATGTTTTACTAAATATTATTAAAGAAGCTCCCAATCATATTATTTTTAATTTAAGATTTCATCCTCATGCTGCTGATCAAATTAATTTCTTTAAATTAAAGAAGAGATTCAGGAGTTTTACAAATGTCAAATTTATAAATCCTAAAATATCAATTAATGAATTATTATATAATTCTAATTATGTATTTTCTGTAGCTGGAACAGTTTCCTTAGAGGCATCTTTATTGGGTAAAAATTCGTATATGATTGAAAATATGTTTTTTACAAGAATTGTTAATAAATATTCATCAACAAATCCAATAAAATATACTGATGTAAATAAAGCAAAGTCCCATACAAAAAATAATGACAATATTATTAATTTTTTAATGGAATTATTTGAAAAATCGTATCCAGGTTTATTATTTGATCCCGATAAATCAAAAAAATATAATTCAAAAGAAAATATTTTTTTAATTTGTAAAGCATTTGAAAATTACTTATTTGATCAATAATACTTTTTATTAATATTTTTAGTGTTATAGTTATAATTTTCTTATTATTTAAATGATTAAATTTATTTTTGATTACTTTTTATTATTATTAGCTATTATAATTTTTATATTACCTATTATTTTTATATCAATCATACTTTTTTTTTCATCAAATAATAAAATTATACATTGGTCAAAAAGAATTGGTAAAAATAGTAATTATTTTTATATGCCTAAATTTGTTACAATGAGTGATAATACACCAGACTTACCAACCCATTTGCTTATTAATTCGGATAAATATGTAACTAGTATAGGGAGAATTTTAAGAATGACTAGTTTGGATGAGTTACCACAACTATATTCAGTTGCAAAAAGAGACATGTCTTTTGTTGGTCCAAGGCCAGCACTTCATAACCAAGAAGACTTAATAATAAGTAGAAAAAAACTTAAAATTGATAAATTATTACCAGGTATCACTGGTTGGGCACAGATTAATGGTAGAGATGACATTTCAATTAAATTAAAAGTTGAATTAGATAATTATTATAAAAAAAATTATAGTTTTTTTTTAGATATTAAAATATTATTTTTAACTGTAATTAATACAATACAGAAAAAAAATATAAAACATTGATGGAAATCTTCATAAAAAAAATCATTAATTTTGATAGAATATATAAACAAATCTTAGTTTATTTGATTGATATAATCTTATTTATATTTTCTTTTATAATCGCAATAATACTAAGATTTGACGTTTATATGTTAATCAAGTTTCTTGATTTTTCATATTTTTTTTTGGGAATAGTTGTATTTACCATATTGTTTTTAATATTAGGTTTATACAGAACAATTTTTAGATTTTCAAATTTAAATATTTTAAAGATAATATTCTTTGCCATTTTTTTTCATGGTTTATTATTATTTTTAATTAATATTTTTTATTTAAAATTACCTAAATCTATTTTTATTATTCAGCCAATAATTTTTTTTATATTTGTTTCTGTTTTTCGACTTTATATTCCTATATTAATTACCTTTATTACAAAAAAAATTACAGTACCGACGGCAGTAATTTATGGCGCTGGCATAAATGGAAATAATCTTTTCAATAATTTAAAAAATTTCAGTATTAAATATTTTATTGATGATGACTTTTTAATGATTGGAAAAAATATTTCTAACAAAAAAATATATGCCTTTGAAAAGATTAACAACTACAAAGAAGATAATATTACACATGTTTTTGTTTCGTTTAGTATCTCAAGCTTTGAACAAAAAAGATTAATTTTAGATAAATTTAAAGATCTTGATTTGGTTATTAGATTTATTCCTGAATTTGAAAGTTTAGCCCAACCCCTTGTATTATTTGACAAGTTATTAGAAATAAATTTTGAAGATTTAATCAACAAACGTAGTTTTCAAAATATGAATTACTCTTCACAAAACTTTAATGAATTAAATGTTTTGGTAACTGGTGGAGGTGGATCTATAGGTAGTGAATTATGTAATCAGTTATCAGAATTAAAAATTAAAAATCTAATTATAGTAGATAATTCAGAGTATAATTTATATAATATCAATTCTGTTCTTACTAATAAAGATAAAAATATTACCATACATCCATTATTAATTTCAGTAGATAATTATGATGCTATTGAATTGCTGTTCAATAAATTTAATTTTGATTATGTTTTTCATGCAGCAGCTTATAAACATGTACCATTGATAGAAAAAAATTTAATATCATCTATAAGAAATAATATTATGGGAAGTTATAATCTAGCAATCTTATCAAAAAAATACAAAGTAAAAAATTTATTACTAGTCTCAACAGACAAGGCAGTAAATCCAACCAACATAATGGGAGCAACTAAAAGAATTTCTGAAAAAATTTTTTCCTCACTTGCTAATGAGAGTAAGGAAATGAATATATCTATTGTAAGATTTGGCAATGTTATTAATTCTAATGGATCAGTTGTGCCTTTGTTTAACAAGCAGATAAAAAATAGAGGGCCGGTTACCGTAACACATCCAGATGTTACAAGATATTTAATGACTATACCAGATGCAGTAAAGCTAATATTAGAAACTTCAATAATTTCAAAAAAATATAAACCAGGAATGATATATATGCTTGATATGGGTGATCCCATTAAAATTGTAGATTTAGCAAAAAAAATGATCAATATGTATGGATTAAAAGTTGGCAAAAATATCAATGCAGGTGAAATTGAAATTAAGTATATTGGTCTTAGAGATGGTGAAAAATTACATGAAGAATTATATTTAACCAATCAGATTAAAAAAACTATTAATGATAAAATATTTTTAGTAGATGAAGTTAACGAAAGTTTTGAATTTATTGAAAATAAAATAAATGAACTAAAAAATCTTATTGAAGAAAATAATTCAGATACGATTATTAATTTTTTAGAAGATAATGTTGAAGGCTATAAAAAAATTATCTAATTTTATCTAAAGCTAATAATAATTTATTTACATCATCTTTAGAGTTATAGTGTGTTAGACTAAGTCTTACAACACCGTCATCTGGGTCTATATTTAATGCCTCAAGGCATCTCCAAGCATAAAAATTATCATTTCTTGTAGCAATTTTGTTATTCACCAATATCTCACTAATCTTTTTAGATGATAATGTTTTAGAAATGAAAGAGATTGTTGGCGCTCTGTTCTTATCAAAGATTTTATTTTTTCCTATTAATTTTAAGTCATTTCTACTTGAAATATATTCTAATATTGGATTACCAACTTCCTCTTCATGCAATGAAATAATTTCATTAATTTTTTCTATTTTTTCTCTTGTTGATAAATTAGTGTTATGAAAATGATGATTATACAAATTTTCAAAATATTCATATATGCCAATCAACGAAACTAATTCCTCATGATTAGGACCTCCTGGATTTATAGTATATGGATATTTATTTTCTAGAAACTCATGATTTTGATTGGGAAGATCTTTTAAAATTTCCTCTTTACCATATAAAAGCGCAAGATGAGGTCCATAAGTTTTATAGAGGCTAAATGTATAAAAATCTACATCAAGTTTTTTTACATCAGGAAAACCATGAGGAGCATATGAAACGCCATCTCCAATAACTATAATATTATTTTTATGAGCTATTTCGGAAATTTTTTTTAAATTATTTATTGATCCAACAATATTTGAACAATGTGTTACTGCTAATATTTTTGTCCTTTTTGTTATTAAATTTTGTAAATCAGATATTTTAAGTTCATGACTATCTAAATTGAATTTCCATTCAATAATTTTTGCATCAATTTCCTTTAATCTTTTCCAGGGGCTAATATTTGCTTCATGATCTTGGTTAGTTACTATAATCTCATCGCCTGGATTTAAGTACTTCTTTAACGCATTAGATAAAACATATAAATTTATAGAGGTTGATCCACCAATTAAAATTTCATTTTTTTTTGCATTTATCATTTGAGCAAACAACTCAGTAGCTTTATCCATGTTTTCACCAGCTATTTTAGACATAGGATATTCTGCATAAGGTTGTACCTTTGTTGATATCATAAACTGAGATAATTTATCAATTACATTTTGCGGAACATAGCTCCCTCCAGCATTTTCAAAAAAAGACCATTCTTTTGAAAGAGGATCTTTAAATGCTGGGAATTGTGATCTTACGTAGTCTATATCAAGTTTAATATTTTCTAGTGTCAATTTTTTCTCTTATTGTATATTCTTATATTCTAATTTAGAAAAAAATAAATGTATAGTTGTTTCTAATTATTTTTAAATATGATTGATAAACGTAAATTTTATATTAATGGTAATTGGGTTAGTCCAATTATAAAGAGTGATTATGCGGTAATCAATCCTTCTGATGAAGAACCATACGCTTTCATTTCTTTAGGGTCAATTAAAGATGTAAATTTGGCAGTAGCTGCAGCAAAGGAAGCATTCGTTACATGGAGTCAAGTAGATAAAAAAGAAAAAATTAATTTATTAGAAAATTTACTTAATATTTATAATGACAGATGGGTTGAAATAACACAAACAATGTCGGAAGAAATGGGAGCACCATTAGATTGGTCCTCATCAGCACAAACTTCTTCAGGCGCAGATCATATTAATGATTTCATTTTAAGATTAAAAAATTTTAAATTTGAAACTAAATTTAATCAAGATTCTAATAATTATATTGTGCATGAACCAATTGGTGTATGTGGACTAATTACTCCATGGAACTGGCCTATTAACCAAATTACTTTAAAAGTAATTCCCGCCTTAGCTACTGGCTGTACAATGATATTAAAACCTTCTGAAATTGCGCCATTATCAGGAATGCTTTTTGCTGAAATTGTTCATGAAGCAGGATTTCCTCCAGGTGTTTTTAATTTAATTAATGGAGATGGTGCTGGGGTAGGTACAGATTTGTCTACTCATATTGATATTGATATGATTTCTTTTACTGGATCAACAAGAGCAGGAAAACTTATTTCTAAAAATGCTGCTAATACTATTAAAAGGGTTTGTCTAGAATTAGGTGGTAAAGGAGGTAATATTATTTTTAGTGATTCACATCCAGAAGCTGTAAGAGAAGGTGTTCGGAACATTATGAGTAATTCTGGCCAATCTTGTGATGCACCAACAAGAATGCTAGTTGAAAAATCAATCTATAAAAGAGCAATAGAAGAGGCGGCTGATGAAGCAAATAAAATCAAAGTTGATATTGCTTCTAAGAATGGAAATCATATTGGTCCAGTTATATCTAAAGCACAATATGACAAAATTATTGATCTAATTAATAGTGGTATAAATGAGGGGGCTACACTCGTAGCTGGAGGTCCTGAAAAACCAAATGGTTTAAAAAAGGGTTATTTTGTTAAGCCAACTATTTTCACAGATGTAAATAATGATATGAGAATTGCGAAAGAAGAGATTTTTGGACCAGTTCTTTCTATAATTCCATTTGAAGATGAAGATGAAGCTATATCAATTGTTAACGATACATCCTATGGTCTAGGTAACTATGTGCAAACTCTAGATAAAGAAAAGGCAAAAAGAGTTGCAAGAAAATTTAGATCAGGAGGTGTTTATATAAATGGAAATAGTGCTGATCCAGGAACTCCTTTTGGTGGTTACAGACAATCTGGCAATGGAAGAGAAGGAGGGGATTGGGGTTTAGAAGAATATTTAGAAATTAAAACCATTAGTGGATGGGAATGATCTAAACTTTAATATTATTTAAATAATTTAATCTTCCTATTATTTCATCTCTTTCAATATAATATCCTTGAAGATGTCTATTTCCAGAGTTTGGGTCAAATTCGGTTCTACCATGTAATACTCTTCTATTGTTAAAACAAAAAATATCACCTGCTTCTAATCTAAAATCAATTTTAAATTTTTTGTTTTGAAGCAGTGATGCAAAATACTGGTAGGCATCATAAAATTTTTTCATTTTTTTTGGATCAATATCAACAGTTCCCATTGCAGCCATACTAAATCTAATATCATTGAAATCATCATCTTTTGTGAGTGTTATTATTGGTGAATGAAGAATTCTGACAGCTTTTTGAGTATAATCAGTATCTTTGAATTTAACGTGAGTTTTTGTTAAAATATTAAAAACATCTTTTTCATTTTTTTTTAAATAATTTGCAACTGCAAAACCATCTACAACAGATGATAATCCACCATTAGCTTCATTTACCAAACAATGAAGAAACTGATAACCAGGAGCATATTCAAAATAAGGTAAGTCGGTATGATTTCTTAATGCATCTGCCGTATAAGCTGTATTATTTGGCTTTGGAATGTTAATTACTTCAAATGGTGTACCAAAAAATGTTTCTCTATGATGGCTTATTCTATTTAATATTTGGAATGCTGATTTTTTGCTAGTTGGTGCATTTTTGATTAATGCAAAACCATAAGTATGAAGTAAATTTAGCCATTTACTTAAATGTTTATCATTTTTTATTACACTATTATGATCAACAATAATTTTCTTCAAATTTTCTTTTAATTTACCATCCCAAAAAATATAAGGTGATTTATATTTTCGATTATTTATTTCCGTATAACAATGATCTCTTAACCATTTTAAGTTGAATTTGCTTGTATGATCACCTTCACTCCAATCAATATTGAGTTTATTTTTTTCAATTTTATACTTTTTAGGAAATATATTTTTACTAACAGTTAAAATATTAAATACTCTCATATTTGCAGTAGGATGTATTGCTGTTGGACAATTATCTCTTAACCACATAAAATGAAATTTACTTTCAAAATTATCTTTCCACAAAATACTTAAATGGTCATTCTTTTTTTCTAATTTTTTTACATGATATTTACTACTCATTTTGAAATATTTATATCTGAATAAATTATCTTAGTATATTTAACAAATTAATGAAATCGAAAAATAATAATCTCTTGGGAATTTCTTTCATGTTATTGTCTATGTTTTGTCTAAGTATAAATGATATCACGTATAAATATTTAAGCTTTCATTTTCCTGTATGGGAATCAATATTCTTCAGAGCACTAAGTGGAAGTATCATTGCAACTTTTTTAGCAATGTATTTTGGATTTGATAAATTAAAAACTAAAAAACCAGTTGGACATGCTATCCGAGCTCTTTCTGCTTCTGCTTGTGTTGTATTCTATATTTACGGAATTAATCATTTAATGTTATCTGAAAACATTGCTATTGCACATTCTGCTCCCATTATTGCTGCTTTTCTTGCTGTACCAATACTAGGTGAGAGAATTGGGATTTTTAGAACAACTGCAATATTAATTGGTTTTATTGGTGTGTTAATTATTGTTAAGCCCGGTACTGACTTATTCAAATTAGAAACACTCTATCCTCTAATATCTGCAGCTTTTATGGCTTCTGTCTATTTATCAACTAGATCAGTAATGAGTACTGATTCTAGTGTTGCAATTGTTTTTTATTACTCTTTTGCATTATTAATTACGTCAATAATATTTTTCCCTGATAATTTTATTATGCCAAATGGAATTCAATTAATTTTTGCTATGAGTTTAGGTGTAATGGGATCACTAGGACATTTATTTATGTCTCAAGCAGCTAAATACGCAGATGTTGCAATTACTTCACCCTTTGAATACTCATCTTTTATATTTGTTGGAATTATGGGATATTTAATTTATTCTGAAGTTCCAACTTTAAGTATTTATTTAGGGGGAACTATAATTATTAGTACTGGAATATTTATAGCTTACAGAGAAAGAAAAAATAGCTAAATTAAAAAATTATCTCTTTTAAATTTTTCTTCTTATATTTTTGATTTCTTATTTTATTTAAAATATTTTTTTTACCTCCACACATTAGAAATTTATTATCAATATCTTCTTCTTTTAAAGGGTTATTTTTCCCTCCTTTAATATGTGATATTTTTTCAATCAATATACTTCCATCATTCATTATTACTTTAATTATATCAGGATACTTAGGATCATAATCTTCAAAATTATTTGGCACTTTGTAAGTGACTAGTTTAATCTTTCTAGTCATGTTTAAACTTTTTTTATTTTTAGAAATATTTAAACTATTTAAATCAAATTTACCATTAATCAGAGCAGTTGCTAAACGATAACTTAATGAAAATCTAGCTTCAGTAGAATTTTTAGGTATATGAAATTTTGATACTCTGAACCAAGGTTCTGGAAATTCGATAGTAATAGATTTAATATTTTTTTTTATAAAAATTTTTTTATTTAAAATTAATCCTCCTTGTATTACTCTTTGCGAATAACTACAAACTGGCCAAAACTTAATGAAATTTGGAATTTTAATTATTGTATTTCCTAAATCTAATTTTTTAAAATTATTATTTAATTTTTTAGAAAATTTACTACCATACATTTCAATAAATCCTCTATCAATATTCCAAATATCTTGATTTGCTGTCCCTCCATTTTTTGCAAGTAAGGCTGATTGTACCCCTGCTTGAGAAGCAAAACCAATATGAAAAGCTTTTATATCTGTGCCGAATTGCTGTTTTAAACCAGATGAAAAACTTGTTGCAATAGAAATTGCATTTGCCATTTGATCTACATTTAATTTTAACACTTTAGATACTGCTGCAGCAGTTCCAATTACGCCTATTGTATTTGCTGAATGCCATCCTTTATAATAATGATCATAGCTAAGTGCTTGTCCTAATTTTATTATTAATTCATATCCTACTACCCATCCCTCATATGTTTCCTCAATTGAGATATTTTTCATTTGAGCAATAGATATAAGAGCTGAAAAAATTGGCGCACTGGGATGAGATCCTGCAATGTATTCGTAATCATCAAAGTCTATAGACGCTGATCTGACTCCGTGTAAAAAACATGCAGCAGCAATAGATAATTTTTTTCCTCCTCCAAAAATCTTAATCTTTCCTGAATTATTATTTTCTAAACAGTATTTTAAGGCAACCTTTGATTGTTTTTCTTTAACACCTGATAATATACAAGCTAGTGTATCTATCAATGCATTTTCTGCTCTTTTATAAGTTACCTTATTGATATTAATTTTTTTTTGTGATGCCCAATTGCAAAATTTTTTATGAAAACTCATTTTTTATATTTTGCAATCATTGTAATTTCTTGTTTTTCATTAAGAATTCTTCCAATAATTTCATTTTCTAAATTTTTACCAATTTCTACAAAGAAATTATTGTTATATACAAGGGGCGCTGTAGCTTTGTATTCAAAAGAATTGAACTCAATCTCGTTTTTTCTTGCAAGATTTAAAAGATAAGTTGCTTGAAGAGGGGCATGAACTAATAATCCAATATGGCCCTCATAATTTTTTGTATAATCATTATCATAATGAATTTTATGTCCATTAAAAGTTAAAGCAGAATATCTAAATAGCAAAGTTGATGTACTAAAAATTTCTACTTTATCAATTAATTTTAATTCATCTTTTATTTTAGGAGTAATGGAGTTTTTATTTATTTTTTCTCTATAAACAGCAGTTTGATCTTCTGATATTATTAATTTATTTTTATTTAAATATTCATGATTAATATTAACAAAACATAGATTTCCTGATTTACCTTCTTTAAATTCAATACTTGAAATTGTTGAATTTTTTTTAATTTCAGATCCAATTTCAAATTTATCAAATATTTTTATTTTACCACCAGCCCACATTCTAATTTTATAAGGTAACTCAGGTAAGAAAATTCCTAATTTTGTATTTCCATCTTTGTCTAGATCATTTATTGAAGCTACATCTGGGCATAAACATAAAAAAATTCCCTCAGGCACAGTTTGATCACTTAAACAGTTTTGATCGATTGTTTTTTTTAAATGATCAACTAATCGAGGAGTAATAATATCACTTCTTGAAATTTTCTTTCCAATCCAATCTTTGTAACTATTCATATTTAATTTACTCGAGTTTACTTATAAATTATTTATTAGTATAATTTATATTTTTAAAAAATGAAAAAAACATTTGACTATATAATAGCAGGAGGAGGTTCTGCTGGCTGTACAATAGCCGCAAGATTATCTGAAAATAAAGATATACAGGTATTACTAATAGAAGCAGGGGGGTCAGGAAAAAGTTTATTCACTCAAATGCCCGGTGGCAACGGATACATTTTTGGAAACCCTAAATTTGATTGGGGTTTTGAGTCAATACCTCAACCTACTTTAAATAATAGAAAAATTTTATACCCTAGGGGTAAAGGACTAGGAGGATCCTCTCTATTAAACGGTATGATTTACATGAGAGGTGCTCCAGGTGATTTTAATCGGTGGAGACAAAAGGGGTTGGAGGGTTGGTCATATAATGATGTATTACCATATTTCAAAAAATCTGCTTCAGCTTTTCATAGAGAAAAAAATGAATTTCACTCACATTCTGGTCCTTTAAAACTTACACCAGCTGGTAATTACAATTCTATCGATAAAGCATTTATTGATGCATGTGTTGAAGCTGGGGCAAAAATTAATAATGATTTTTACAATGGCAATCTAAATGGAGTAGGTAGATATGATGTTAAAGTATGGAATGGAAAAAGACAATCATCTGCTGAAGCTTATTTGAAATATAAACCTAGCAACTTAACAATTTATAAAAATACATCTGTAATAAAAATTTTAATTGAGAAAAATAAAGCTAAAGGATTACTTTTATCAAATGGTGAAGTTTATGCATCATCAGAGGTAATATTATCTCTAGGAGCATTCGGTAGTCCCAAATGCTTAATGTTATCAGGAATTGGACCAGAAGAACATTTAAAAGAAAAAAACATAGATTTATTAATTAATTTACCTGGAGTAGGTGAAAACCTTCACGACCATCCTGTTATGCCAATGAATTGGGGTTTCCAAAATAAGAATTTAAGTTTCTCCAAATATCAAAGGATCGATAGAGCTACTATAGTTGGGTTAAAATATATTTTATTTAAACAGGGGTTAGCCGCAGCCCCTTTTTGGTCAACAAATCTATTTCATGCAATAAGAGAAAAAGATATGCCTGAAATACAAGTGTTTATGACACCTATGTGTTTTAAAGAAGAAAAAGATAATTGGTCTATGAATCTAGATAATTTACTAAATTTTGGTTCATTATTTTTTTCTAGAGGTAAAAAAGCTTTTCCAGGATTACACTTTCAAATTAATTTATTAAGACCAAAGAGCACTGGAAGTGTAAAACTTAAAAGCCCAAATCCTGATGATGAGCTAAATATAAATCCAAACTGGTTCATAGATCCATCTGATATGGAAGATATGATAGAAGGAATGAAGCATACAAGAGAAGTATTATCGAAACCCACTTTAGCTAAACTTGTTTCAGAAGAAATACTTCCAGGAAAAAAAATCAAAAGTGATCAAGATTTAAAAGAGTCAGTTCGAAATCATGTACAAACCGGTCATCATCCTGCATCTACGTGTGCAATGGGTTCAAGTAATAACAAAATGGCTGTACTTGATAATCAGCTTAAAGTTAGGGGGGTAGACAATCTGAGAGTAGTAGATGCTTCTTCTTTCCCAGATATGATAAGTGGAAATATAAATGCATCTGTAATTATGTTAGCAGAAAAAGCATCAGAAATGATATTAAAAAATTAATTAATCACAAATAAGTTGACCAATGAAAATATTTAAGTTTAAATAAATTATGTCTGAAATTAAAACCTACAAATTTTATGCAGGGAATAGATGGCATGAACCTTCTTCTGAAAAATATTTTGAAAGTGAGGATCCATCTATTGGAAAAGTATGGGCAAAGGTCCCTGATTGTAATGAAAAAGATATTAATCTTGCAGTATCATCTGCTAAAAACGCTTATTATGATGGTCCTTATAGCAAAATGCATCCAACAGAAAGAGGGAGAACATTAACTAGAATTGGAGATATTATTGCTAAAAATGCAGAACGTATTGGGCAGATAGAAACTAAAGACAATGGCAAACTTCCAAAAAATATAACACCTTCTTTAACTAGTTGGCAAACTGAGAGTTTTTATTATTATGCAGGTATGTGTGATAAATATGAAGGTAGACTGATACCTTCAGAGGTTCCGAATATGCATAATTATTTAAAATGGGAACCGTTTGGAGTTGTTGCACTTATTCTTCCTTGGAACTCACCAATTGGAACATTAATCTGGAAATTAGCGCCAGCAATAGCAGCAGGCAATACTGTTGTAATTAAACCTTCAGAAAGAGCATCATGCTCTACATTAGAGTTAATGAAAATTTTAGAAGAAGCTGATCTTCCAAAAGGTTTGATAAATGTTGTTACTGGTTTTGGTCCTACCACTGGTGCACCTCTCATTGAACACCAAGATGTTAGAATGATAAGTTTTACAGGTGGAACAAAAGGGGGGAGTGCAGCAAGTTTAAGTGCATCCAAAAATGTTAAACCTATTATTATGGAGCTAGGGGGAAAATCACCACAAATTATATTTAAAGATGCTGATTTAACTTTATCAGTTAATGGAGTTGTATCAGGAATCTTTCCAGTTTCAGGTCATAGCTGTATTTCAGGATCAAGAATATTAGTGCATAAAGATATAAAAGATAAATTTACTCATAATTTATTAGAAGTTGTTAAAAAGGCTAAAGTTGGTCATCCAAATGATACAAAAACACAAATAGGACCTATAGCAAATAAAGAGCAATATGATTTTATTTTATCTAAGATAGAAGCGGCCGAAAAAAGAGGTTTAAAATTATTAATTGATGGAAGAAAAGAACAAAAATCTGAAGGGTACTATATTGGACCAACTATTTTTGATAATGTTCCAAATGAAGACGATTTAGCTCAAAATGAAGTATTTGGACCCGTTGCCTCAATACAAACTTGGGAGGATGAAGATGAGGTAATTAAAATTGCAAATGATACTATTTATGGCCTTGCAGCAGGAATTTGGACTAACGATACTAATAAAGCTATACGTGTAGCGGATATGATAGAGGCTGGAACTGTTTATATAAATAATTATTTTAATGCTTCTACTCAATCTCCGGTTGGAGGTTTTAAGCAATCAGGATACGGTCGTGAAAATGGATGGGAGGGAATGCAAAGTTATATGCAGACCAAATCTACATGGTTAGCAACCAACCCTACTCAACCAGATCCATTTTAAAATGAGTTTAAAAAATCGTCATGTATGGAATTGGCAACCAATTTTACCAATTAAATTATCGCCAATATTAGATTGGCCACCAAATTTTTTATTACTTTACAAATGGCTAGCTTCTTATTGGCTTCACATTAGTTCAATTATAATTGAAGTTTTACTTGCTATATTTATATTCTATTTGTTTCACCCATCTGCTGAAGAAATGAAAAACTTTTCTTTTTCTTGGATTTCACAGTTATGGCTTAGAAATTGTGTTTTAATCACTCTTGTTGCTGGCTCTCTACATTTTTGGTTTTATTACTTAAAAGGACAAAGTAAAAAACTAAAATTTGAAAAAAAATTTGTAGATGAAAAAGTAAAAAAATTTACTTTCAATAATCAACTTTTTGATAATATTTTTTGGACAATTATAAGCGGTGTTACTATTTGGACAATATTTGAAAGTTTTTATTTTTGGGCAGCAAGTAATGATATTGTCCCTGTCATGTTTTGGTATGATAACCCTTTTTGGTATGGAATATTTTTTATTTTAATTCCTATTTGGTCAAGTGCACACTTTTATATTATTCATCGATTATTACATTTTACTTTTCTTTATAAAACTGTTCACAATTTACATCATAGAAATATAAGTCCAGGACCTTGGAGTGGTATATCTATGCATCCTATCGAACATATTTTATATTTTTCAACTGTAGTTATTCATTTTGTTGTGCCGTCAAGTCCACTACACGTACTTTTTCATTTTTATCAACAAGGATTAAATCCAGCTTTTAGTCACTCAGGTTTTGATAGTATCGTGATCAAAGATATAAAAAGATTAAAAGCAGGTGATTTCTTTCACCAACTTCACCACCGATACTTTAATTGTAATTATGGAACTATAGAAATGCCTTGGGATAGATTTTTTGGAACTTTTAATGATGGTACAGAAAAATAAGAAATTATTCTTTCCAATTTGGTTCTCTTTTTTCTAAAAAAGCATTAATGCCTTCCTTAGAGTCATCATGTAACATATTTTCTGTCATTACCTTTGAAGTAAAACTATAGGCGTCTTCTAAATTCATATCTTTTTGTTTGTAAAAAGCTTCTTTACCAATTTTAATAGTATTAGAAGATTTAGATGATATTTTTTTTGCTATTTGAAAAACTTTTTCTTTTAAAGTATCTTCTTCAAAAACATCATTTATTAAACCAATTCTTAATGCTTTATTTGCATCTATAAGATCTCCAGTAAGAAGCATTTCCATTGCTTGCTTTTTACCTACAGTTCTTGATAATGGAACCATTGGTGTAGAACAAAATAATCCAATATTAACACCAGGAGTTGCATATTTTGCTCTACTACTTGAGTAAGCTAAATCACAGCTAGAAATTAACTGGCAGCCTGCTGCAGTAGCAATACCATCAACCATAGCTATAACTGGTTTATTATTTTTATTAATCTTCAACATAAGTTGAGAGCACATTTGAAATATTTTTTTAAAATAGCTTTCACCTTTGTCATTTTGCAATCTTTGTGAATTTAAATCTTTTAAATTATGTCCTGCACAAAAAATATTACCTTTTGATGATAAAATAATTACTTTTACATCATTATCTTTATCAGCAATATCTAGCGCTGATGTTAATTCATTGATCATGTTTTCACTTAAAGTATTTTGGTTTTTTTGATCATTAATAATAATATTAAAAATATTATTATTTTTTTCAGTTAATATTAGATTAAAATTCATTTAATTGATTTGAATTTTAACATCTTGAGAGAGTGAATTAGCGATAAAACAATACTTATGTGATCTATGTTTCATCTTTTTCATTTCTTCATCTGAAATATTAAAATTATCTTCAAATACTATAGTTGGATTTAGCTCTATTTTGTTGACGTACATTCTTCCCTCAGCATTTTTTCCTAAATACGAAATTGCTTTATCTTTGTAATTAATAACTGGCCATTTCATTTTTGCAGCTAAAGCTAAAAACGTCATCATAAAACAACTACTTACAGCTGCAGCTAGTTTTTGCTCCGGATTAATATTATTTTCACTTCCTCCATAATCTGGAGATGATCCCGCATCAATAGATACATTTTCGTTAAGTATTACTGTGTGATCAGTTAAGTATTTTCCAAATTCGAGTTTTTGATCTCCTAATTCCCACTTTAATTCGATTGAATGACTCATTTTAAGAATAATTAAAAGGTAGTGAGCACACTTTACCTTTTCTCTCAATATTGTCTGGCGTTAATACAATAACATCTTGTCCATCATTCCAATAATCTCTATCAACCATTGATAGCCCAATATTGGTTTTTAAAAATGGTG